>JALWJW010000470.1 GCA_026996935.1 Hyphomicrobiales bacterium | reverse complement strand
CTTGTGTACAGGCTATTCAGTCTTTTGCATCGCGCAATGTTGATCCGCTTAATTCTGTTGTGGTGTCGATAACCAAATTTGATGCAGGCACAACCTATAATGTTATTCCTCAAACGGCTGAATTGGCGGGCACGGTGCGTTGTCTTGACGGGGAAGTGCGTGATATGGCGGAAAAACGGATTGAGGAAATTGTAAACAATGTAGCTGCTGCCCATGAATGTCAGGCCGAGGTGAAATATACGCGGCTTTATCCGCCAACGATTAATCACGTCAAGCAAACTCAATTTGCCGGTAAGGTGGCAAAATCTGTTGCAGGTGATGATAAGGTGGATATGAATACGCCACCGGTGATGGGCGGGGAAGATTTTTCCTTTATGCTTGAAGCGCGCCCCGGGGCTTTTATTTATGTGGGTAATGGTGCCAGTGCCGGTTTGCATCACCCGGAATATGATTTTAATGATGATGCCATTCCACATGGAATTTCGTTTTTTGCAGAATTGGTTCAAAAATCGATGCCTGTGTAATGTTGAAACTTTTATTTCATTAATCAACTCAATTGTTGTTTTTTGAAAAAGCTACTGGACGTTTTTGATTAAACGGTCCAAAATGCGCTCAATTAAAAATCAGATAACTGATATATACTAAGGGAGACTATACTTATGAAATTGAAATCACTTGTCATTGCAGGTGTGTCTGCACTGGCGCTTAGCGCTGTTGTTGCGGCACCTGTTAGCGCAAAGACTTTTAAATTTGCGTTTCAGGGCGATGCGCAATCACTTGATCCTCATTCATTGAATGAGACATTTACGCTTGGCATGTTGGGTAATGTTTATGAACCTTTGATCGATTATGACAAAGACATGAACAAAATTCCCGGATTAGCAACAAAATGGGAAGCTGTGTCACCAACCAAATGGAAGTTTACACTTCGCAAAGGTGTAAAATTTCATAATGGTAATACCTTTAATGCTGACGATGTGATTTTCACCTGGGAGCGTATGGGTTCTGAAGGGTCTGACCAAAAAGCGCGTGCCGGTTTGATTAAATCAATCACCAAGATTGATGATTATACGATTATTGTTGAAACACCTGTGCCAAATCCGACTGTTCTTAATGAAATGACTGTTATGTATGTCATGGATAAAGAATGGGCGATGAAAAACAATGCCATGAAATCATCAAGTCCTAAAGATGCGGGCCGTGATGGTTCTTACGCGACAACACACGCAAATGGCACTGGGCCATTTATGGTTGAATCACGTCAACCTGATGTGAAAACCGTTATGGTTCGTTATAAGGACCACTGGAATAAAAACATCGCGACTAATGTTGACCGGGTTGAGTTTACACCGATTAAACAAGCTGCCACACGTGTTGCTGCGTTGCTATCAGGTCAAATTGACCTGGTTTATCCAGTGCCTGTGCAAGATTGGAACCGCTTGAACAATGCTCCTGGTGTTAAAGCACTTGCTGGACCAGAAGCGCGGACAATTTTCCTTGGTATGGATCAGATGCGTGATGAGCTTTTGCATTCATCTGTTAAGGGAAAAAATCCGTTTAAAGATGTGCGCGTTCGTAAAGCTTTTGCCCATGCGATTGATTTAAACGCCATTAAAAAAGCCATTATGCGCGGCGCTGCCACGCCATCTGGTTTGATGTGGGCACCTCAGATTCAAGGGTATAATGCCAAGTTCAACACACCGTATAAATATGATCCTGCAATGTCGAAAAAACTTTTGGCAGAAGCTGGGTATGGTGATGGCTTTACCGTAACAATGGATTGTCCCAACAACCGTTATGTGAATGATGAAAAAATCTGTCAGGCTGTGGCCAGCATGATGGCAAAAGTTGGCGTTAAAATTGATTTGTTGGCTCAGCCAAAATCAAAATACTTCGCTAAAGTTTTAGCCCAGGGTGGTTATAATACATCGTTCTATCTTCTTGGTTGGACGCCTGGCTCAATGGACGTTTATAATGTTCTTAACAGCTTGATTGTTTGTCAAAACAAAGAAAAGAAAGCTGGTGCCTATAACCTTGGTGGTTATTGCAATAAACGCATTGATGAGTTGACTGTGATTATCGCAAGTGAAACCGATGTTGCTAAACGCCAGGCAGCGATTGATGAAGCATCGAAAATTTTGCAAGATGAAGTTGGCTATCTGCCTCTTCACCAACAACCTCTTTCATGGGGTGTTCGTGATGGTGTGAACGTGGCTCAGCGTGCTGATAACGTGCTTGATTACCGTGATGTGGTAATGCCTTAATCAAACAGTACTGGCCTGCCTTTCTAAACGTGAAGGCAGGCCTTTGTTTTTCTTAAATTCGGTTTTTTTATGATTTTGTTTATTGGCAGGCGATTGATCCAGGCGGCTTTGGTTATGCTGGCTGTTGCGTTTATTGCTTTTGCAATGTTTCAGTTTGTTGGTGATCCTATTTCCAATTTGGTTGGGCAGGATACATCGACAGAAGAGCGCGAACAGCTCAAACAGGACCTTGGTCTAAATGATAGTATTGTGGTGCAGTTTGGCCATTTTATTGGCAATGCTGTTCAGGGGGAGTTTGGCAAATCTTACCGGCTGCGCAAGCCTGTAAAAGAGCTCATTGCCGAACGCTTCCCAGCAACGCTTGAACTTTCATTGTTATCGGCTTTTATTGCTCTTTTAGTGGGGATTCCGATGGGGGTGTATACAGCCCTTCGGCGCGATAGCTGGTTGGCTCAGGGATTTATGACTTTGTCGCTTATTGGTATTTCTTTACCAACTTTTCTGATTGGTATTTTCCTGATTTTGTTCTTTGGGGTTATGTTGCAATGGTTGCCGACTTTTGGACGCGGGGAGACGGTTGACCTCGGGTGGTGGACGACCGGTTTTTTAACAGTAAGTGGCTGGAAATCTCTGATTATGCCTGCAATTACACTGGCGATTTTTCAAATGACCCTGATTGTTCGTTTAATCAGAGCTGAAATGCTTGAAGTTTTGCGTTCCGACTATATTAAATTTGCCCGTGCTCGCGGCTTGAAAGAACGCTCGATCAGTTTTTCTCATGCCTTGAAAAACACTCTTGTTCCGGTGATTACCATTATTGGGTTGCAAATTGGTTCGCTGATTGCTTTTGCGATTATTACTGAAAGTGTGTTCCAGTGGCCGGGTATGGGGTTGTTGTTTATTCAAGCAATTGAAGAAGTTGATATTCCTATTATGTCGGCGTACCTGCTGTTGATTGCCTTTGTTTTTGTTTTAATCAATCTGATTGTTGACGTGTTGTATTACGCAATTGATCCGCGCTTGAGGATGAACTGATGGTTGAATATTTTATAGATTTAAGGCAACGGTTTTTTGCCAGCGATATCTGGTGGAGTTTTAAATCTTCACCTTTGGTGGTTATTGCTGCCTTTATTACAGTTATTATTATTTTTTCATCGGTGTTTGCGTCTTATGTCGCCCCTTATAATCCCTTTGATTTGGCGCAATTTGATTTAATGGATGCGCTTAAACCGCCTGCCTGGATGGCAGAGGGTACAAGTAAATTTTTACTTGGCACAGACGATCAGGGCCGCGATGTTCTTTCGACCATATTATATGGATCGCGGGTATCGCTTCTGGTTGGGTTTTTATCTGTTATTTTTGCAATGATTATTGGCATTGTCGTTGGATTGATCGCCGGGTATTCAGGCGGTTGGGTTGATGCTGTTTTGATGCGTATTGCTGATGTACAACTTTCTTTTCCAGCCATTCTTATTGCATTGTTGGTGGATGGTATCGCACGTGGTTTGTTGCCGAAAAACAGCCATGATGAATTGGCTATCTATGTGCTGATTGTGGCGATTGCGTTGAGCTTTTGGGTGCAGTATGCGCGAACTGTTCGTTCTTCAACAATGGTGGAGAGAACGAAAGAATATGTGCAGGCTGCTCAAGTAATTGGTTTGCCAAAACTGCTTATTTTGTTTCGTCATATCTTGCCAAATGTCATGGGGCCGGTTCTGGTTATCGCCACGATTCAATTGGCATTGGCGGTGATAACCGAGGCAACACTGAGCTTTTTAGGGGTTGGAGTGCCCCCGACATCTCCTTCGCTTGGCACGCTTATTCGCGTGGGCAATGACTATCTTTTCTCTGGTGAATGGTGGATTACGGTGTTCCCCGGTTTGGCGTTGGTCATACTGGTGCTGGCGGTGAATATTTTAGGCGACTGGTTGCGCGATGCGCTGAACCCGAAATTGAGGTAATAGAATGTCTTTACTCAAAATTGAAGGAATGCGGGTTGAATTTCCATCGCGGCGCGGTTCGATTGTTGCCACCAAGAATGTTAATCTTGAACTGGCAGCGGGGGAAATTTTAGGAATTGTTGGAGAATCCGGTGCCGGGAAATCTACCATTGCCAATGCGGTGCTTGATCTTTTAGACCCGCCAGGCATTATGCCTGAAGGTAAAGTTTTCCTTGAAGGTGAGCGTATTGATAGTTTGCCTTTGGATGAGATGAGGAAAATTCGCGGTCGGCGTATCGGGATGATTTTTCAGGATCCGCTGACATCGCTAAATCCGTTGCAAACCATCCAACACCAATTGGTTGAAACGATTACAACTCATCTTGATGTTACGCCAGAGCAGGCTTTAGAGCGCGCAATTGATATGCTTGATAAGGTTGGTATCCCAGACCCAAGCGAGCGTATTGGAAATTATCCGCATCAATTTTCCGGTGGTATGCGCCAACGAGTGGTGATTGCATTGTCATTGTGTGCGGATCCTGATGTGATTTTGGCTGATGAGCCAACAACGGCGCTTGATGTTTCTATTCAGGCGCAAATCCTGGACCTGATGCGTAAGCTGGTTAAAGAAACAGGCGTTGGGATGATTATCATTACGCATGATATGGGGGTAATTTCTGATATTTGTGATCGCGTCATGGTGATGTATCGCGGTGATGTGGTTGAGGTTGGCACAACCAGGAAAATTCTGGGTAACCCTGATCATCCCTATACAAAGAGTTTGATCTCTGCCGTGCCGCGCCCTGATAAGCGGATAGACCGGTTTCCGCTGGTTGAATATATCGAGGAGGCCGGTGTTGCACAAAGGTCCATTGATGTTAAAACCCATTGGCTGGGAGAAACCCGTGATTTTTCCAGTAATAAGAGCGAATTTCTGTTGAGCGTCAAAAACCTGGAAATGCGATTTATGACGTATAATTCTATACTTCCGTCCAGGCGAAAATACTTACGTGCGGTTGATGATGTTTCGTTTGATATAAAGGCGGGGGAAGTGTTTGGTCTGGTTGGGGAATCTGGATCAGGTAAATCAACTGTGGCGCGGATGATTTCAGGCATTTACAAACCTCATGCGGGCCATGTTTTTTTTGATGGAACAGATTTAACCGCGTTAAGTTCTCGCAAAGCGGTCAATCATTATCGCCGTCAGATGCAGATGATTTTTCAAGATCCGTTTTCCTCTTTAAACGGACGGATGCGTGTGGGTGATATTGTTGCCGAACCGATTAAGTTCCATAAATTGGCCTCATCAAATGCGGAAGTGAAATCAATTGTCGGTGATTTGTTGGACCATGTTGGGCTTGGTGCGGTTGCCGCGAAAAAATTTCCGCACGAGTTTTCTGGCGGACAACGCCAGCGCATTTCTATTGCACGGGCGCTAGCAACGCGGCCACGATTTTTGATTTGTGATGAACCAACTTCGGCCCTTGATGTTTCAATTCAGGCGCAGGTGCTAAACCTGCTGAAAGACCTGCAAGAAGAATTGTCTTTAACAATGTTGTTCATCAGTCATGATTTACCTGTTATTCGTCAGGTCTGTGACCGTGTGGCGGTGATGCGAAATGGCAAGTTGGTCGAGGTTGCAGATACGGAAGAATTGTTTGAAAATCCGCAAACTGAATATTCCAAGCACTTACTGGACTTGATGCCCCGGTTGGTAAAGGTTTAAAGTCGTACAAAAAAATAAAAGGCTCACATTTTCTGGTGAGCCTTTTATTATAAGTGTTTTATCCAAACCAGCTTTCGCCCGATTTTTTATCTTCAGGCTTTTTCGGTCCGGGGTCATCGGGCAAGTGATTAAGCCCTGACTTTGATTTGTTTGCGTTGTTGCTTGAAGGTACATCTGGCGTTGGTGGTGGTGCCGGGAGATCTTCAGCGCTTTCGGGCCTGGTTGATGGTTTTTCAGCAGTGTCGCCTTTTTTGGGACTGACCTTGGCTTTGTCAGTTTCAGGTAATGGTGTTTTGTCCTCTTGGGGTGCTGGCGTGACATCAATGACTTCTTTGACATCAGCGTCTTCAATGATGGCTTCTTTGATGTCTGTAATTTCTTCTGGAGCAGCTTGGGGTGTTTCTTTGCCAGGGAGAAATGGGCTGATGGTTTTTTCTTGTGTGCTTTCACTCACGCCCAATCCAAGGACAGGAACTTTCCATTCAAAGCCGCCAAGTTCTCCCGTTACGGGGGAAACAGGTAACCATTTTTCTGAAACAAATCCGCCTGATGTCCATGCGGCATCGCGAGGGGCATGGACAGCGCGGGCGAGCCATTCACGGGCACGGCCTTTATTGCCAAGTTCTGCATTTTCGATTGTCGCCATTAAGGTGCAAATGCCAGCAGATGGTTTGTCTTCAAGGTAAGGCGATAGCGCTTTGCGGGCGGTTTCCCAACTTTGAGCTTCAATAGCGGCCTGTGCTAATGCTTTTGCGCCTTCTTGGCCCCCGTCAGCGCGTTTAAGCAGAGCTTTGACCCTATTTAAGCGCTCGGTTGGTGAGGCATCCTGTTTGGCATAAGCATAAACTTCTGCAATGTCGGGGTGTGGGCTTAAGGCCCATGTTTTTTCCAAAATCTTGGAGGCCTTGCGCACAGCTTTTTCTGTTGCCAGATTGCGTCCCGCGATCACGGCTGCTTCAACAAGAGACGGGTCTAAGCGGTGAGCTTTGATCGCCAGCTCAATAGCTGCTTGATGGTCTTTGTTTTCAGCCTCTAAAGCTTGGGCGGTCAGGGCAACTGCTTTTTTGGCGTTGGCGGTTTTTTTATCGATCAGTTTTGCTACCCGTTGGTTTTCAAGTAACAATAAAACAGCCGGCCAATCTTTATCAGCGGCATAAGATACCAACATGGCGTTAGAGGCCCAAGATACGCCAGGGTTTTCTTTTAAGGCATCTTTAGCA
This sequence comes from Hyphomicrobiales bacterium, assembly GCA_026996935.1. Classification (GTDB taxonomy): domain Bacteria; phylum Pseudomonadota; class Alphaproteobacteria; order Rhizobiales; family Aestuariivirgaceae; genus JALWJW01. Next base: position 1,366 of record JALWJW010000470.1, on the reverse strand, counting down.
ATTTGGCGGGCAGCTTCGATGTTTTTTTCGCGGCGTGCTTCGTTAAATAATCCGCGCAAGCCTAATAATTTGGTATCGTCAGCGCGGCTCATTTGTTGGTAAACCTGTTTGACGCGGGCGCTATCGCCCTGGCTTTGGGCTGATTGAGCGGCAAGCAATTGGGCCAATGGATCATCTGGTAACATCCGCTCGGCAACTAGGGCGGCTTTTTTAGCCGCTTTTTCATCTCCGGCACCAATTGCAATCAGACCGGTTGACAGGGCTGCACGTCCCTTTTTCTCACGGCGGTTCGAGAAGAAATTGCCAAGAGCTGACGGGCGGCCAATGAGCCATTTAAAAATGCCCCATGCAATCCAAATGGTGACAAAACTGGCAGCAAGGGCAAAAGCAACCAAGCCAATTGACTGGGTTTCAATACGGTAGCCACGAACGACCATCGAAAATTCACCCGGGCTATCGGCCAGCCATGTGACACCTAAAGTGATTGCGACAAGAACCGCAAACCAGAAAATCATTCTTACCATAAAACTTGTCCCTGTTGTTTCGCCTTATTGGGCGCCAGCGGTGAGCCGAGCCATCACTGAAGCTGATAATTGTTCAATTGCTGCGTCAATTCTGATTTTTTTATCGGCGAGCGCAAGCCACTCAGATAGTGGTTTTGGTGGTTGCTGCTTGGCCATGTTAATTGCATTGACGGCTGCTTTTAAATCGCCTGATTTTAAATAAGTTACGGCCTGATGTTGTACGGCCTGCCAATCGGTTTCGCCAACTTTTGAGACTTTCACCAGACCAGAAAGCTTGTTGGTCAATGTGCTCCATGCGCCATTGCCGGTTTTTGTTTCTGGCTCTGCCTGCTGTGGTTTTGCATTTAATGACAGGTTGGTGAGTTGCTTGAGCAGGGCGTTGTTTGTTGGGGCTCCTGTTTGGGCAAATTCGCGTAATTTATCAATTGATAATTCTTGCGGCAGGCTGGCGGCAATCTGGTTGAGTTGTTCGCTAAAGGGTTTCCCATTTGATACTTTGGCACGTAAAATAGTAAATGCTGAAGCCAGTTTGCCGCTTTGGCTGCTGGTTGGTTCATTTTCCAGTTTGGTTTGAGCTGCTTTTAAAGCGGCAAGGGCTTTGGTGGTTGCTGCCAGTTGGTCGCTTGAGGCTTTGGCGATTGATTGTGTTTGGCTTAGTGTCTGACTCAAAGTTTTGATCTGGGCCTTGAGATCATTTAAAGCTTTATCTGTTTTGCTTGATGTTGCGCTGGTTTTACTGGTTTCGGTTTTAAGATTGCTGATGGTGTTGTCAAGGTTTGCCAGTTTTGCGTTAAGTTTTTCAAGTGCTAATGAATTGGCTGCATCGGCCGGGCCTGCACCTT
>JALWJW010000469.1 GCA_026996935.1 Hyphomicrobiales bacterium | reverse complement strand
GATAATAGGTCAAACAATATTTGCCGGGCCTGCGGATCAAGATTAGCTGTTGGCTCATCCATAATAATCAAATCAGGATTACGAGCGATAGCAATCGCAATAAGGATTTTTTGTTTTTGCCCCCCCGATAATTTCACAAACGGGCGTTTTTCCAACTCCGCTAAATCCAGTTCCAACCTTTTGGTTATCAGTTCAATATCACCAACATCAATCCCAACAGTGCCAGCACAAAACCTTATCAACTCCCCAACCGGCATTTTCAACGGTGGGGCAATCTGCGGCACAAAGCCAATAGTTTTCAAAACCTGTTCGCGGTTTTCGCGCGGCGACAACCCATTAACTTCAATTCTGCCCTGATGCACATACTGACCAAGAATGCAGCGAATCATTGTGGTTTTTCCCGCCCCGTTTGAGCCGATCAAAGCAATCCGATCACCACGTTTTAAGGTAAGAGACAGGTCATCCAACACCACAGTGCGGCGAAAAGATTTACTGACATTTTGTAAAATAATCATAATTACAGTAATCCACCTGTACCGCGCAGTTTAAAGTTCAGCGCCCCAGTTGGACAAACCTCAACACACATCCCGCAACGGGTGCAATCAGCACCCACCGATAAAGCAACATCTTCAGCACGGTTTTTCTTGGTCATTTCAAGAACATGCGGCACCAAACAAACTTTTCGACATTCACCCTCATGCAAGCAATCTGGCAATGTGTATTCAACCACCACAGGAGAAACAGAGCCTAAAAAACCATAAGTCATACCAATGGGACAAACATAGCGACACCAAAAACGGCGAATGACAAACACCTCGATAAAGAGTAAAAATCCAACCCAGGTTAACGCCACACCGCCACCATAAATCAGTGCCCTTGAAACAATGCCCACAACTGAAATAGATTCAAACACAGTATAGCCTGTAATCAAAGCCAACAGGGCAAAAATCACATACAGAACACTGCGCATACGCCGGTCTAATGGATGGTCCTTAATCCAGCCTTTACTGGCAAGCCATAAATGGATCATTTCTGTAAATTCAGACAATAAATGATACGGACACACCCACGAACAAAACGTGCGCCCACCAACCAGCCACCACAAAATGCCGACCGTAACAACCCCAATAACCAGATTGATGACAATATGCTTATGCGCCAGAGTCAATTGCAGGGCCGAATTAAGATCAGCCATATGAAACCCAACAAAACGCGAGGCCGTGAGCGCACCTTCAACCAACTGCACATCAAAATGATAGGATACGATGAACATCAGATTGACAAGAATGATCGAAGCCCAGCGCCACTTGCGCCACTTAAAGCTGGTATGTGTAAAGCTCAGTTTGGGTTCGGCTTGCTCTTCGCGAATTTTCGCAATACGTTCTTTTTTCTGCTCAGGCTGTGCTTTAAAGGCATGCATTTCCTGAGCTGCCTTGGAGAATTCCTCACGTTTTTGTTTGCGTGGCGCAGCCCCAAACAAAACCTTCAGTGATTGGCCAATACCCCTCATACCTTTGGTCCTTCACGATTAAATTCAATAATAATTGCCGGTTTTTCAACAGGACACATCATTTCACATGTGCCACAACCAACACATTTATCGTGCACAACCGGGGTTCGGCGCACATCATCCTTTGCCTGGTCCTTACTCAGCGGCTCCATTGAAATGGCATCTTTAATTGGACATTCTCGCACGCATAAATCACAAATCTCCAAATCATACGGGTGATCGGCAATCTTAATCGGATTCCATCGATCAATTTCAGCATACCGATGCAGCCCCTCAAAGTCAGGTCCACGCGCCAGACCTTTAAATCCCTGGCCTTGTCGGGCCAAACAAGCATCAGGACGCACCAGTTTGGCTTCACCCATATTTACTTGTTCTTTTGTATCAATATCATGACTC
>JALWJW010000468.1 GCA_026996935.1 Hyphomicrobiales bacterium | reverse complement strand
CTAAAAACTGATGCTCCTTTTTGGAAAAAAGAACATTTTAAAGACGGCACAAGCGGGCAATGGGTTGAGGCCAAAGACAAAGACGATCAAGCCCGTGATCGCTGGTCGTAATCGCCAAATCTCCAGCCATCCAAAACCATTTATGTCTTAGATGAATAAATTTTGTCGTTTTTTCACTAAACAACACCAAGCAAATAAGAGTAGGATTAAACCAGCAACATAAGCGTAAAAATATGTTTGGAACTCTGATCCAGTGAAAACCTCAAAAGATATACAAAATGGCATTTGGAAATCTGGCAAAGGCAAGGGCCGCCACACCCCCAAAGGGCGCCAACTTGATGATGAAGCAGTTTCACAATTGCAACAATTATTGCCAACCACAGATTTGCGTCAAGACCTACTGATTGAATATCTTCACCTCATCCAAGATAAAAATGGCCATTTGAGCGCCGCTCACATCCGCGCTCTTGCAGAATTTCTAAAAACCTCCATGGCCCACATTTACGAGGTCGCCAGTTTTTACGCCCACTTTGATATTGTCAAAGAAGGCGAAACCTCACCACCAGAAATCACCATCCGCGTGTGTGATTCTTTATCATGCGAATTGGATGGCGCTCAACAATTGCTCAAAGCTCTAAAAGACAATTATAGCGATGGAACCAAGGTACGCGTTTTACGCGCGCCCTGCATGGGCCGTTGTGACACCGCCCCCACACTTGAAATCGGCCACAATCATATTGATCAGGCAACACCTGAAAAGGTTGCAAAAGCGATTAAGGAAAAAGATTTCCACCCTCACCTTCCAAACTACGAAACCTTACAAAGCTATCTCAATCAGGGCGGCTACAAACAATATGAATCCTGTTTGCGTGGTGACAAAACACCCGATGAAATTCAACAAATGCTTATCGAGTCAGGGTTGCGCGGCCTTGGTGGTGCAGGCTTTCCAGCAGGTAAAAAATGGTCATTTGTTCGCGCTGAAAAAGGCCCGCACTATCTCGCCGTCAATGGTGATGAAGGAGAACCGGGCACATTTAAAGATCGCCACTATCTTGAGCACCGCCCCCATACAATTTTAGAAGGCGCCCTCATTACAGCATGGGCAATCAACGCAGAAAAAATATTTCTGTACATTCGCGATGAGTACCCCGCCGCCTTAGCCATTCTCAAACAAGAAATAACCGCCCTTGAACGAGCTGAAATCATTCCAAAAAGATTCATTGATTTACGCCGTGGGGCTGGTGCCTATATTTGCGGTGAAGAATCCGCCATGATTGAATCCATCGAAGGAAAGCGCGGCCTGCCACGCCACCGCCCGCCTTATGTCGCCCAAAACGGTATATTTGGCAGGCCAACCCTTGTTCACAATATCGAGACACTACATTGGATCTCGACCCTTTGCTACAAAGGGCCAGAGTATTTTAGCAGTGTTGAAAAAAACGGTCGCAAAGGCCTTCGAACCTATTCAGTATCAGGCCGCGTAAAAAACCCGGGCGTCAAAATCCTTGCCGCCGGTTCAACCATCACCGACATTATTGATGAATGTGGCGGTATGCTTGATGGGCACACATTTATGGCTTATCAACCCGGCGGTCCTTCATCAGGTTTATTACCCGCCAACCTTAATGATATTCCATTAGATTTCGACACGCTACAACCATACGGCTCCTTCATCGGATCTGCTGCCGTTGTCATATTATCAGACCGCGACAGCGCCAGATCAGCGGCCCTCAACATACTCAAATTTTTTGAAGATGAAAGCTGCGGCCAATGCACCCCATGCCGTGTTGGTTGCCAAAAAGCCGTCCAACTCATGCAAGAAGACAAGTGGGATAAAGACCTGCTTAAAGAACTGGGCGAAACCATGCAGGAAGCTTCGATCTGCGGCTTGGGCCAGGCAGCGCCAAATGC
>JALWJW010000467.1:793-8605 GCA_026996935.1 Hyphomicrobiales bacterium | reverse complement strand
TGACCGGGTCAACAGCCAGCCGCAACAATGTCGGAACAATAGCCTCTCGCTCAATTTTTTCAGCTTCCATATCGCAAGCCAACAAACCAAGCTGTTCTGTCAGAGCACGTTTTTCAGCAACACTGCCTTCATCTAATACACGATCAAATATTGACGTGTTAAACGCTTTTATACTTACATCACTCACTATGCAAACCTCTTAAATCACACACGAGCCAACACATAAAACGGCTCAAAATAACTAACTTGAGATCACATCATGCCGCAAAATCTTTAACAATCAGTTTACCATGTAATTTAAGTTGTTGTTCACCATGCTTCACGCTTATAAAGTGTGATTATTCTGCGGTTGTTGGCGATTGCTCTTCATATTCTTCGGCAATAACCTGCGCAACAACAGGGGTCGATTGCGGCGCAATAGTAATATATTCGCCAGTTTCATCTGGTGTTTCAGGCCGCACCAGCATTCGTGACAGCGCATAAAACCCAAGCCCGCCATGCACAAAAGCCAAGAACGTCATATATCCAATAGCGCCAACAGATTGCATGGCCCAACCAACAATAATTGGCCCGCAAATTGCCCCGACACCATAAATCAGAACCAGTTTTGCACTTGCCCCCAACATCTGATCAGCATCAAGATAATCATTGGCATGAGCCAGTGACAAAGAATAAATCGGAAACGATATCGCGCCAAATATCGCCATAGTCACAATCACAATGATCGGATTGTCCGAAGGGTTAAACAATGCAAACAAAGCCACACCCATTGTTAGAAATGTAAGGACAGTCATTACAATACGGCGATCAAGGCGGTCCGACAAACTACCCACCGGATATTGAGACAACAGTAAGGCAAGTGGCGGCAAAGCCATCATGACAGAAATTTCTGCCAATGATAAATGATTAGCCAGGCCAAAAACAGGCCCCATCGCAAAGAATGCACTTTGCCCTAACCCGGCAACAAAAGTGCCAACAAAAGCCAGCGGGGAAACCAAAAATACATCCCTTAAGCTAACCTTTCTTGGTATACCAATAGCCGGAGCCTGCACATTAGCTAATGAAATAGGCACCAACGCCACTGACAGCAAAGCCGAAACAACAATAAACCGCACAAAACCACTTGGATCACCAATATTCAACAACAAAGACCCCGCCCCGCTGGCCGCATATGCAACAATCATATAAATCGAAAGCATCTTGCCGCGGTCCTGGTTTGATGAGGCCGCATTTAACCAGCTTTCAACCACAATCGCCAATCCGGCAATACAAACACCGATTATAACCCGCATAAAAAACCACCAGATCGGATCTGGCCACAAAGGTATCAACAAAACAGCCGTTGACACCAAAGATGCAAAAGCTGCAAAAGCACGAATATGACCCACCGTGGTTATAATTGGAGGCGAAACAATCGAACTGGTAAACATGCCAAGATAAAATCCGGCCATAATCAAACCAGTCGTCGTTGTAGTAAAATTTTGCGCAGTGGCCTCAATACTTACCAGCGAACCACCCAGGCCATGCCCAAGCTGCATCAATAATACACCAAGAAATAACGGCCAAACCGCGCGCAGCCCAACGGCCATCGCCTCACTCCCAAATTTTACAGAAACCTATCCGACAAAGCCAGTAAGAAACGGCATTTCAGATTATGGTCTCTATATAACAGGTTTATAAAAAATTTGAGTGGCCATCAGCGACACAAAAACAAATTTTTGCGGCTAAATACATGTCTTCTAAAAGTGATAACCGATTTTGAAATAAGGGCATATGTAAAAGAAAATGATTTAAAGCATGTCGTTTAAACCATAAAACGGTGACATGCTTTAAATTTTAGACGACACCTGCCTGTTTCAATTTACGATCAAGCACTTCAGCATCAAATGGTTCAATCAGAAAGTCTGACGCCCCTTCCCAAATAGCACGGCCCATTTTTTCACTATCGGCTTTTTCCGAGCATAAAAACACAGCAGCCTCATCGCCTTTTTTGGATTGCCGCAACCGACGAATAAACGCCATCACATCCATATCCTGTAAATTATCGGGTAAAACAATCACATCTGGCATATCGTTACTACACTGTACCAACGCATCGTTTGCATTGGCCGCTGAAGTAAGATCAAAGCCATAAGCTGACAGCATGTCCGCAAGTTGTGGGCTTTCGCCTCCAAGCGGTCCAATAATCATGCACTGTGTCATATCAAATGTTCCTTTTATGTACATCTTCTTACCGCCCAATTTGTTGCCAAGTTTCGTATTTAATAATTTCTATGTATACGAGTCCTGCGCCTGAATTATTAACGATGAGTTAACAACTTATCCACAGCCCATTAAATCAAATTAAATTCATATATGTCAACACCTTACAACAGTTGCCAGAATCTCTTTCCACAACCACTTATCCACAATGTTCTCTAAATGTGCACGACTCGCATTACGACTCACCAGAATCGCCCCACAACTAAAGGTAGAATAAGTGTTCCTGTTTCATTCACAGAATGTAGTCTGATGACTTCAGCTTTCAAAAAAGGATGTGGTGCCGATTAAATTTTTCACTTTACCTGGTTATTCTGCCCAAATTAAACTTACAATGAAAAACGCAGAATATAGAACCGAAAAGGAACACACATGGCTGGCTTATGGTTTGAAGAATTTGAAATCGGTAAAATCCACCACCACACAATCACCCGCACAGTCACCGAAACCGACAATATGACGTTTTCATGCATGACAATGAATCCACAGCCCTTACACATTGATCGCAATTTCTGCGAACAAACAGAATGGGGCCAACCATTAATGAATTCCCTTTTCACTTTAGGTTTAATGATCGGTATTTCTGTCAATGACCTTACATTAGGCACCACCATTGCAAATCTGGGTATGACAGATGTCACCTTCCCCGCCCCTTTATTTCAAGGTGACACAGTAAACGTCAAAACCGAGGTACTTGATAAACGTGAAAGCAAGTCACGCCCCGATGCCGGAATTGTTTCATTCATCCACCGCGCATTTAAACAAGACGGCACTTTGGTAGCCCAATGCACCCGGCAAGCTTTCATGCGTAAAAACCCGAAAGGTCAAGTCTGATGCGTAGCTGGTTATTTGTGCCCTGCGATAGTGAACGCAAAATAGAAAAAGCTTTGGCCAGCCCTGCTGACGTGGTGATTTTGGATATGGAAGACTCCGTTGCCATCGGCAACAAACCACAAGCACGTCAAATTCTCAAAAGCCTTCTTGCCAACCGCCCCGCCACCAATGCACAAATATATGTAAGGGTGAACCCGCTCGACAGCGGCTTAACCGAGCTTGATTTAGAAGCAACACAAGCACACTTGCCAGATGGATACATGCTCCCCAAAACAAATTCAGGCGATGATGTAAAAGCCTTCAACCAAAGCCTTGGGCAATCACGACCCATTATCGCCATTGCAACAGAAACAGCCGCTTCCCTTTTCACTTTAGGTACCTATGGCAATCTCAATGCCAATTTAACCGCCATGACATGGGGCGCAGAAGACCTTTCAAACGCCCTTGGGGCCACAACAGCGTACAACGAACAAGGCAACCTCACAGAACCCTATCGCATGGCACGAAATTTGTGCCTGGCAGGCGCACGTGCAGCAAATGTCGAACCGATTGATTCAATCTACCCAAACTTTAAAGACCCTGACGGTTTACGCATCCAGGCCCTTGCCGCCGCACGAGATGGCTTTACCGGCAAAATGGCAATCCACCCGAACCAGATTGACGTTATAAATGACGTTTTTACACCATCTGCAACCGAAATTGAAAATGCACAAAAAATTATTGAGGCATTTAAAGAATCAAAGAATCAGGGGGTTGTGGCGATAGATGGCCAAATGTATGACATCCCTCACCTCAAAAGAGCTGAAAAACTTCTGGCAAGGTCCCGCGCGTTAAGCTGACCCATTAAACCATTATTAAGTATAGTTTCGTATTCTGACCCTTCAAGAGTGCATCGCGTTGGCTTGAATTCAATTCAACGCATCACGCACTAAATGAATAATGCTGTGCGGGACTGGGAAATAAAAAATGGCAAAGAAGCAAAAACAAGCCACAGACAAAAATGAAGACTCTCTACCATGGGCCGCTTTTATTGCCCTGGGTATCGGGGCTGTTATTCTTTCTGTCGTTACATGGTTTGGCGCACAATATTATGGCACTCAAATGGCTCGCCATTATGTGCAAAATGAATCTCGAAACTGGTCTGAACTTGCCCTTGATAATCTCAACAATCAGGAACGCTCTTTCCAGTTAAACAAGCTTTCACGCGGTGACCAGTACATCCTTTCAGATCTCTACAAGGGTACAAATATGTACCGTGTTTTGTTCATCAATGCAAAAGGGGAAATCTTTTGGTCTTCAAGACCCAATGAACTGGGCCCTTTGAAAGACTGGTCACAGTTTAAGGAAAAACTGAAAGCGGGCAAAACCGTGTCAAAGTTTCAATCAGTCAATCACGAGAAAATTGTTGCCTTGACATTGAAAGCTCATGATGTTTTAGCCAAAAGCTACATACAGAAAAACCACAAAAGCCATACAATTTTGAAAATTGCCAAACCCGTTTTTGTCGGTAAACAGTTTGCAGGCTCGATTATAATGTACCGCGACATCACAGGAATTGCTGTTTGGATGAACCATCAAGCCAAACAAATTGCATTTTTCCTTGCCGGTTTAGTCTTACTGATTTTTGCCGCTATCGGTACGATTATTTGGAGATATAGCATCTCGCGCAACAAACAAAACCAACAACTCCGCAAAGCAAAAGCTGCCTCAGACATGGCCGGTCAGGAAGCTCGCGAAATGGCAAGCCAATTGCAGGAAATGAATGCAGACATTGCCGATCTAAACACCGAACTTAACGCCAATATGAAAAAATTGCGCGAGACTCAAGACGAAGTCATTCGCAAAGGAAAAATGGCCCAACTTGGTCAATTAACAGCAACGGTTGCCCACGACATTCGCAATCCTTTAGGCTCTATTCGCACATCAACCTTTTTGCTACGCCGCAAGTTCGCAAACAATAACCCAACTATGACCAAACCCCTTGACCGTATTGAAAAGGGTGTGGCCCGCTGCGATGGTATAATCACCGAACTTCTTGATTTTGCCCGCACAAAAGATCTGAACCTAAAAGTACAGAACTTTGATGATTGGCTACTTAATATTGTTCGTGAAACTGCCGAGCAATTACCGGAATCTGTTTCTTTTGAGTGTAGCCTTGGACTGGCAAATAAAGAAGTCAATTTTGATGCTGACAGTTTGGCCCGCGCTGTCATTAACTTCCTTACCAATGCAAGTGAGGCAATGGTCGGCAAAGGAAATGATTTGCCTGCCAACCCAACTCCCAACCCAACAATTTCAATATCAAGCAGCATCACCCCGCGAGGTGTTGAGATTTCGGTATCTGATAACGGTCCAGGGATTAGTGATGAGAACATGAAAAAAATTCTCGACCCACTTTTCACCACCAAAAGTTTTGGCGTTGGATTGGGGCTACCCGCTGTTGAAAAAATCTTTGAGAAACATCAAGGCGGCATGGAAGTCACATCTGTGGAAGGCCAAGGTGCGACCTTTACCGGTTGGTTCCCTCTTGAAATGAAAACCGTTAAATCAAAAGCTGCATAAATTTATGACGGTCTTTCAATTCTGAACAATTCAGATACCGATGAATAATCCATATACCCGTGGCGCGCCAGTTGTTGCATGCTGCAGGTATCGACACGACCATCAATAATCAGCCCATCATCAATATAAACCCCAACAACCTGACCGATAACCATCTCGTATTTGCTAGCTGCCCCCTCAACATCTTTGAGTGGTATATTTGCTGTATGACGGCATTCAAGCGCAACGGGGCTTAGGGCAACGCGTGGCACTGAAACCATTTTACCCGCCGCCTTTTCAAGGCCTGCCAACTCAAATTCATCAACAGATCGATCAACCATGCCTGAAGTCACATTCATCGCATCTTTAAGATCATGCGTTGCCAGATTACAAACAAACTCGCCTGTCTCAGCAATGTTGAGCAACGTATCCTTGTGTCCACCCGATGAAAACATTACCAGAGGCGGTTCATCTGCCACGGCATTAAAAAAGCTATAGGGCGCAAGGTTAGCAACCCCAGATGCTGAAACAGTTGAAATCCAACCAATAGGCCGTGGTCCAACCAGCGCTTTAAACGGGTCAATTTCTAATGGGCACTGCTTATTCAGGGCATCGTAAAACATACAAACGCTTTCTAAATTAAATATTTTCTTGTTGTAAAAGTTTGGGCAAATCCAAAACACTTTCCAGCACATAATCAGCGTGCGGAGCCAGTTCTTCTAAACTGGAATTTCCAGTTAAAACCCCAACCGCTAATCGTGCCTTGGCATTGTGCGCCATCTCAAGGTCGTGCACATTATCACCAATCACCAAAATGTCCTTTGGCTCCAACCCTGTAACCTGACAAAAGGCAATAACGGGATCAGCCGCAGGTTTAGGATTTTCGACACTGTCATATCCACAAACCAGTGACAAATGAGTATCCAACCCAAATACCTCCATTGTCTTAACGGCGGCATCAACAAGGTCATTGGTGGCAATGCCCAACTTAAACCCTGCCGCTTTCAACGCCAAAAACAAATCTTGCAATACCTCAACCCCATGCAAAGCAACAGGTTCAACATCCAAGCAACTGACGTTGATAAATTCAAGCAGTTGCCCATCCGATCGGTTTTCAAGCAACGGCCCCCAGGCTTCAACCAGATCGGTAGTCGTGCCTGCTGCCCAAACAGATCCAGACAAAAACCCTTCAGGTTCTTTCACATAACCAGCCAAATTCAAAAGCGATTTATTCAACGCTGGATCCCCAGCAGATAGCACCCTTGCCATCTCAACCAGAACATTTATCCATGTCTTTTCAAAATCAACCAGCACACCATCTTTATCAAAGACAATGCCTTTGATGGTGCCCTCAAAGCCCGCTTTATTTTGCGCCATTATATCGACCTAAAACCGCGTCATAAGTGATTTATGATCGGGTCGCGGGCGATCAGATAACGGCGAACCGGCTGTCCCTAAATATATAAACCCGGCAATCTTCTCATGTGTTTCAAGGCCAAATTTCTCAAGCACCACTTTATCAAATGCCGCCCAACCTGAAATCCACTGGCAACCAAATCCCATCGCCGTGGCACCGATCAGCATATTCTGACACACCGCACCAACCGACATTTCCTGTTCCCAAATCGGAATTTTCTTGGATTCTTCAGTTGAAGAAACCACAGCCACAACCACTGGCGCACGCAAAAAAGTTGCTCGTTGCTGTTCAATCATTTCCGCAGAATGATTAGGGTTCAATGCCTGCCAACGCTGCGCCAGAACATCACCAGCGCGCGCGCGTCCTTCACCTGCAAAAACAATAAACCGCCATGGCTTGAACTTGCCATGATCTGGTACTCGAACCGCCAATTCAATCAGTTTTTCTAATTGCTCATCAGATGGCCCCGGCTCCACCATATCTTTTGCTAAAGCTGAACGCCGTGTCGCCAACAGTTCTAAAACAGAATTGGTATTGTTTAAATCTTCATCGGCAACAGGCCCGGGAAGTTTACGTGATTTTTGGCTCATAATGCCCTCAAATTAGAAATTTCAATCCCTTGTGTACTGATTTTTACCCCATTGCACCAGTAGCAAAATTTAAGCGTTAAATTCACGCAAGGCTGTTTCCAGCTTATCTAGGCCATCATTCAGCTTGGCGCGCGTGCTGGCAATGTTTAAGCGCATAAAACCTTCACCTTC
>JALWJW010000467.1:0-783 GCA_026996935.1 Hyphomicrobiales bacterium | reverse complement strand
GGGCCAAAAGAGCCCCCATTGGTAATGGCCCATCGCGCATCATTTCGCAAAAATTTCACCAACTCATCTTGTGATAATTTTAACGCCCGAAAATCAACCCACAACAAAAACGTGCCCTCAGGCTCAATAAACCGAACCATGCCCATTTTTTCAAACCGCATCCGAACCAAATCAACATTCTGCTGCAAGTGAACCATCAAAGCATCAAGCCAAGACCCGCCATGTCGATACGCCGCATTCATTGCAACGCTGGCAAAGGCGTTGTTTTTATTAACGGTTAGCCGGCTGTTTTCGGCCCGAAACCTTGCGCGCCGCGCATCATTTGCGACAATGGTAAAAGCTGAACAACACGCCGCAATATTAAAACTCTTGGCAGGTGATAAACAAACAATCGCATTATCAGCAATCTCAGCGCTTAGGCTGGCAAAGGGCGTGTAAGAGTGAATTTCATAGGTAATATCACAATGAATTTCATCACTGACTACCAACACTTTATGCTCTAAACAAATCTCCCCAATACGGCGCAATTCTTCTTTGCTCCACACCCGCCCAACTGGGTTATGAGGATTACACAAAAACATCATCGTCGTCTTGGGATCAGCGGCCTTTACCGCAAGGTCGTCAAAATCAATTTCATATCGACCTTCAATAAGCTTGAGTGTATTTTTAATAACACGGCGATCATTTTCGTCTAAAACATCATAAAAATCAAAAAATACAGGCGGCTGAACAATCACCCCCTCACCCTTTTGCGTAAACGCATTCAGCGCCATCGATAAGGTA
>JALWJW010000466.1 GCA_026996935.1 Hyphomicrobiales bacterium | reverse complement strand
TTCTTTGGTCAATACAGATGGGTTTCAGTTGAACGGTTGTTTAGAAAACAAAAATGCTGAGGTGCGTAAATTTGAGGTTGATAAAGAAAACCCGATTTATACTCTTGGCAAAGCCCAATAAGCACCAGGTAGGGAAAAGCCTAATACGGCTGAACCTGTCTAAAAGTTAGCAGATTTAAAAACCACCAATTTATATAATGAATTGGTGGCTTTTTTGTTTTAGACTTTGTAATCAATAAAGGATTATTATGAGGCTAATTTAGCTTCTGGCGGCATTGAGTTGTGATCTTTTAGATCCGCATTATAGACGTAATGAGTTGAGCAATACGGGCAAACGACTTCATCGCTGGTGCCCATGTCTAAATAGATGTGGGGGTGATCGAAAGGCGGTTTTGCGCCGATACACTCAAATTCTTTTGTGCCGATTTCAATTTTTTCAACGCCCATATCGTTGTGAAATTTTGCGGTTGCTGTGCTCGCCATCGAATTATCCCTATCTAATGCTTGCTTTTAGTGTTTTGTTTGTTGCAAGTGAGATACCACAATTCTGACTTTGGCGAAAAGGAAAACATGATGCAAGCGTTTATTTCTGATGATGGCACCAATGGTGTGGAGATTGCGTATGAGGTAGTAGGGCAGGGAGAGCCTATTTTGCTCATTCATGGCTTTGCCTCTAACGGCCGGGTGAATTGGGTTTCGCCCGGTTGGGTGAAGTTTTTAACCGAGAATGGTCGTCAGGTGATTTTGATTGATAATCGTGGTCATGGGCAAAGTGAAAAGCTTTATGATTCAGAAAAATATGGCGCGCAGGAAATGGCCGAAGATGCCAAACGCCTGCTTGACCATTTGAATATCGAGAAAGTGGACGTTATGGGGTATTCCATGGGTGCTCGTATTTCGGCATTTTTAGCGATTAATCACCCAGAGCGTGTTCGCTCGGTCATTTTAGCGGGGATGGCCTATAATATGGTGCGCGGGTTTGATCGCGGGGATGCAATTGCCAATGCATTGGCCGCAGATGATGAAAGCGAGATTGAAGGGGCAGAACCTAAGGCGTTTCGTCGATTTGCCATTAAAACGGGCAGTGATCTTAAAGCTCTGGCTGCCTGTATGTTATCCAAAGGACACAAGATTACCTTTGATATGGTCGGCACGATTAAAGCGCCTGTTCTTATTGTCGCTGGTGATGCTGATGATGTGGCTGGGCCGATTGAGCCTTTGGTTGAAGCTATTCCAGGTGCCGTTGGGGTGGTTTTGCCGGGTAAGGATCATATGACTGCGGTGGGCGATAAGGGGTATAAACAGGCGGTTGAAAAGTTTCTGTCTGAGCGGCCATGATTACGTTTACGTAAACTTGACTTTTGAATGGTTTGGGAGGCAAGATCAGGCATGATTACAATTATCGGGCATAGCGGCCATAAACTGGCAGGTTCTGTTTTTGAACCTGAAATTGAAAATAAAAACCAACAGACCATTTTATTGTTACATGGGGGTGGGCAGACGCGCCATTCGTGGAAAGGCACGGGCCAAGCGCTTGCGGCACGCGGTCATCGTGCCATAACGCTTGATATGCGCGGCCATGGGGACAGTGAGTGGTCTAAAGATGGTGAATATGCACTGGTTGATTTTGCCAATGATGTTAAAGCGGCCGCCCAATTTATTGCCACTGAATACGGAATGCTGCCCATTGTAATTGGTGCTTCGCTTGGCGGCATGGCGAGCATGGTGTGCGCGGGTGAAAGTGAAGTTGAATTAATCTCGGCGCTCATTTTGGTTGATATTACCCCGCGCATGAAAATGTCTGGCGTTGATAAGATTTTGGGCTTTATGGCTGAACATGCCCATGAGGGCTTTGCAACGCTAGAAGATGCCGCCGATGTGATCGCTAAATATTTGCCACATCGCCCCAAGC
>JALWJW010000465.1 GCA_026996935.1 Hyphomicrobiales bacterium | reverse complement strand
GATAAACAAGCAGCGCCACCATTTTCATAAGCTTTTGCCAGCACAGGCGGATTAAAGTCTTCGCGTATCAAACCTTTTGACGGGCTGGCTTTTTTAACCTCTGATATAAGCGCCCATTCACCCGCATCCAGTTTTGTTTGAATGGCTTTTTCAAACCCGCGAACAGGCAAAGCTGAAGCTGCTTTATCCTTGATTTGAACATCATCAATGAGATGTCTGGCTGCGATAACTTCCTGGCGTTTATAATCAGCAATCTTATCTAAAATAGTCGACATAATTATTTATTTGAAACCCCAACAAGTTTAGATAACACTTCCATTGCCCGGCCATCATCAATACTGGCGGCGGCCATTTGCGTGCCTGTTTTAAGATTATCAGCTTTTCCCGCAACCAACAAAGCTGCACCTGCAGTCATAATAGAGGCATCGCGATAAGCATTTCTTGCACCTGCCAAAACTTCTTTCAGGGCAAGGGCGTTTTCTTCAGGATCGCCTCCTTTAAGGTCTTCAAGGCTACATTTAGTAATGCCGGCATCCTCTGGCTGAATCTCAAACGAAGTGACTTCACCGTTTTTAAGTTCACTTACCCATGTAATACCTGTTGGTGTGATTTCATCAAGTCCACCTTCGCCATGTGTAACCCAAACTCGATCAGAACCAAGTTGTTTAAGAACATGGGCGAGGGGCTCAACCCAATCTTTTGAAAACACGCCAACAATTTGTTGCGACACACCGGCTGGGTTTGACAATGGCCCGAGCAAATTAAAGATTGTCCGCGTACCAAGCTCCACCCGTGACGGACCCACATGGCGCATTGCAGCATGGTGGGCAGGGGCAAACATAAAACCAACGCCAGCTTCATCGATACAAGCCGAAATGGTTTCAGGATCGGCGTCAATGTTCACACCAAGTGCGGCTAGCGTATCAGCCGCACCGGATTTTGAAGACAATGAACGGTTACCATGCTTGGCAATTTTCAAGCCAGCCGCACCCGCGACAATGGCAGAACAGGTAGAAATATTATACGAGCCAGAACCATCACCACCCGTGCCAACAATATCCATGGCATCGGCAGGGGCGTTCACACGGGTCATTTTAGCCCGCATTGTCCGAACGGCACCTGTTATTTCATCAATGGTTTCACCACGTACGCGCAAGGCCATTAAAAACCCGCCAATTTGTGACGGTGTGGCTTGACCAGACATCATCACTTCAAAAGCACTTTCTGCTTCTTGAATACTTAGTGATTGTCCTTTTGCTGCTTTATCAATAAGAGCCTTAAATTCAGCCATGATTAATTGTCCACTTCATTTGGCGTCATGCCCGTAAGTTTTAAAAAATTGCTTAAAAGTTTGTGACCATATTCCGACGCAATACTTTCAGGATGAAATTGCACCCCGTGCATTGGCAATGTTTTATGAGACAACCCCATGATAACCCCGTCATCAGAACGCGCGGTCACTTCCAGACAATCAGGAATAGTATCAGGATCAACGGTCAACGAATGGTATCGCGTGGCCTTAAACCGCTTTGGTATACCATCAAAAATCGGATGGCCATAATGCTCAACTTGTGAAACCTTGCCATGCATCAAATCTGGCGCGCGTACCACTTTTGCACCAAATACCTGACCTAAGGATTGATGGCCCAGACATACACCAAACAAAGGTAACTTGCCTTGCGCCGCATCGATTAATTCTAAACAAATGCCCGCATCATCGGGTGTGCAGGGGCCTGGTGATAAAACGATACCATCTGCATCAGAAGACAACACTTGGCGAACACTAATTTGGTCATTGCGATGAACCGTTGTTTGCGCGCCCAATTCACCAAGGAAGTGATATAAATTCCACGTAAAACTATCGTAATTATCAATAAGTGTAATCATAACTATTGCCCACGCCTTGCCTGGCCTGCAAAGCGAACTGCTTCTTCAGCCGCTTTAAACAACGCCTTGGCTTTGTTGATACATTCCTCGTGCTCACTTTGTGGCACACTGTCAGCAACCACACCAGCACCAGCCTGCACATACATCTTGCCATCTTTAACAATGGCTGTGCGTAAAACAATACAGGTGTCCATGTCACCATTTGCTGAAAAATACCCGACACAACCAGCATAAGGTCCGCGTTTTTCTTTCTCTAATTCGTCAATAATTTCCATGGCCCGCACTTTTGGCGCCCCTGATACGGTGCCAGCAGGAAAGCCCGCTTCAAGCGCGTCAATAGCATCAAATTTAGGATCAAGATCACCTTCAACATTGGAAACAATGTGCATGACTTGACTATAAAATTCTAAAATGAATTTATCGGTCACTTCAACTGAGCCGATTTTTGCCACACGGCCCACATCATTGCGGCCCAAATCAAGCAACATCAAATGCTCGGCCAGCTCTTTCGGGTCGGCCAAAAGTTCATCAGCATAAGCCTTATCAGCCGAAGGTGTTGCACCACGCGGCCGTGTGCCGGCAATAGGGCGAATGGAAACCCGTCCATCGCGCACCCGCACCAAAATTTCAGGACTTGATCCGATGATCGAGAAGCCGTCATAGTTTAGATAATACAAGAAAGGTGAGGGGTTCACCCGCCGCAATGCCCGATAAAGCGCAAACGGTGGCAGTGGAAATTCGGTCTCAAAGCGTTGCGAAACAACGGTTTGGAACACATCACCGGCACCAATATATTCCTTCACCCGTTCAACAATGGCTTTGTAGTCATCAGGTGAGGTATTGGAAACAGGGGGCTGCAGTGTTGGCGTATCGCTTGATTGATGGATACGAGGGTCTAAAGGTGTTTCAAGCCTGTCCACCACCATCTCAAGGCGCTCGCACGCTGTTTCATACGCAGCTTTTGACGTTATATTCGCTTTGGGGTAAATCGGCGCAACAATCGTTACTTCATCGCGCACCGCATCAAAAATGCCCATAACGGTTGGGCGGATAAATAAGCCGTCCGGCAGACCTAGTTTATCTGGGTTTTGATTGGGCAGGTTTTCCATCAACCGAACCGTGTCATACCCCATATAACCAAACAGACCTGCTGCCATAGGGGGAAGTTCTTCAGGAAGGTCAATTTTTGTTTCGGCATTAATCGCACGCAAGGCATCAAGCGGGGCCTGGCTCATCTTCTCAAAGCCATCATCAGGATCAATAACCGCATTGCGATTAACGCTGGCCTGATCGCCATCAATTTTTAAAATCAGATCAGGATTGAGACCAAAGAATGAATAGCGACCCCGAACAGCACCACCTTCAACCGATTCAAGCAAAAAGCTGTAACGGGCATCGCGCCCCACTTTCAGCATCGCTGTTACCGGTGTTTCTAAATCAGCCACAAGCCTGGTAAACACCGCTTGAGGCTGTCCTTGGTCATAAGTGTTTGAAAAATCGTTATAGTCAGGAAGTATAGACATTGGATTTATCTGTTCTTTTTACTGTCGAAAAGGGAGAGGTTTTAATTAGTTTGAAACACCCTCGACCAGGCCGCCTGATTGATTTCAACACCAATTGTTTTTTGCAGCTCAACCATATAAGCAGCAAACAGGTCATTAGCGATGAGCGTATCAAGCTGTTTTTTCAGTTCGACAGTTTCTTTTGATTTAGGATTGAACGGAGGTAACAGAACAGGTGACGACTTGATAACCAATACTGATTTACCATCGTTTGAAAGCGCCGTCGCATATCCATCTGGCGCAACTTTAAACACCGCCTGAACCGCTGTAAAATCAAAATCAGGACTTGTTGTGCGCCGCGTGATGCCAAGCTTTGTTTTAATCTCTACACCCTCTGCTTTAGCGACTTCTTCAAGTGTTTTACCATTTTCCAACATTTTCTTTAATTCATTGGCTTTTTTGGTAAGGGCTTTACGTTTTTCATCAGCAATCAATAATTTTTTTGCCTTTTCTTTGGCATTTTCAAATTTTTGAATGTGAGAAGGAATTAACTCTTTTACATTAAGCCACAAAAAACCGTCTCCCGTTGTTGAAATAGGATCAATCTCCAATCCAACTTCTGTGGAAAAGCCCAGTTTTAATACTTTCCCCCAATCAACAACACCTTGAACCTCTATGCCTTTTGCATCGCGCCCAACACGATCAACCGCGGGTAAAAGTTTATACTCAAGGCCAAGTGATTTTGCAATTTCTTCAAAAGGAGTGCCGGCACCGCGCTCATCTTCTACTTTATCACGAACAGCTAAAACCTTATCGCGACCGGCGCGTTTTTGTAAAAGCTCAATAAGCTGCGGACGAATTTCTTCTAAAGTTTTAAAGCTTTTTGGTGTTATCTTTGTCACTCTTATCAGATAAGTGGAAAGTGAGCCTTTAACCGGATTTGAAACTTCATTCAGTTTTAATGAAAATGCCGCATCTCGAATGGCCGCGTCAGGCACATCATTTTTCTTAAATGTGCCAAGTAAGCGATCCTTATCGGTTTGCCCGCGTTCTTTTGAAATAGCCTCAAAACGGGTTCCCGATTTAATCTTGTCTAATGCAGCCTTTGCATCTTCAACATTGGCAAATGGAATTTGCTCAATCGTCCGCTTCTCAGGTGTACCAAAGGTTGATTTTCTCTCTTTATAAAACCGCGAAAGCATTTCATCTGATATCTTTTCCTTTTTACCAAGACTTAATGCATCAACATCAATAATTTCAAAAACACGGCGTGCTGAGACGGTGAAACGACTAGGGTGTTTTTTATAAAATTCTTCAATCTGTTTATCGGTCGGAGCAGGGATGTTCACCTTGTCGCTTGAAATCTTAATATATTTCACATCACGTTTTTCGTTAAATTGACGAGAAACAACTTTAACCATGGTTTCCGGTGCTTTTAATCCATCAGTAATGGCGCCGGTAATGATTGAGCGAATCAGATTATTTTTTTCGTTTTGTACAAATTGATCTTCAGTAATCTGAGCATTTTGTAATCTGTAACGTAACTCAGAAGCACTAAATTTACCGTTCGAATCTAAATAAGCGGGGTTTTTTGCAATTTGCGAAGCCACAAATGAAGGTGATAATGACATTTTCAGTTGCCGTGCCTGCTCATCAATTGCTGTTGAACGTAATAAATCTCCAAGTATCTCTCGATCCAAACCGGCTTTACGTGCCTGGGCTGTTGTGAGCGGTTGCTGACTACGGTTAGACCGCAAACGAATTTGTTGGTCAAACAGGGTGCGGAATTCTTGTGCGCCAATCTCACGGTCACCAACTTTGGCTAAAGTCTGGTCTCTTGAGCCATTAAAAACATCTGCGACACCCCAAACGGCAAAGCTACCTGCGAGTAAAACCAAGAATGTTTTTACAATGATACCGCCAGTTGCGCCTCTAATCCAAGTAAGCATAAATTTCGTATTCCTGTTTGTTCCTGTTACGGCCAAATATTTAGCCAAAGTGTGGCAATTTCTTGCCTGCTGCAATTGGTACTATTCGCAAACTGATAAAGGTCTGATAACCAATGTCAACCAGTGTGGAATTTATATAGAAGTTTATGGGCATCAATAAAAGGGAAAAACGGATGGCAAAATCACCAAAAGCACTTGTCGCAGGCAACTGGAAAATGAATGGCACGCGTGCCTCATTGAAAGAGATCAGAACTCTGGCCTCTAAATTGAATGATAAAAAGGTCAAATGTAACGTGATGATTTGCCCACCTGCCACACTGTTATGTGAGGCCAAAGAAGTAGCAAAAGGGTCTAAAGTTAAACTTGGCGGTCAAGATTGCCATGCCGCAGAGAGCGGTGCACATACAGGTCACATTTCTGCCGGCATGTTAAAAAATGCTGGCGCAAGCGCTGTCATTGTCGGGCACTCTGAACGGCGCGCTGATGATGGCGAGACCGATAAAGACGTTGCAGCAAAAGCAGCAGCAGCCCATGCCAATAAACTGACAGCAATCATTTGCGTTGGTGAAACTTTGGCTCAATATGAAAACAAAGAAACGTTAAGAGTGATAACAGCCCAAATTAAGGGCTCGCTTCCAGAAGGTGCCACAGCAAAAAACACTATCATTGCTTATGAACCTGTCTGGGCGATCGGTTCAGGACTTACGCCAACAGTTAAAGAAGTGGCAAAAGTCCACACTCACATCCGCAAACGCTTGAACGCTGCACTTGGCGATGAGGCGGACCAGGTGGCAATTTTGTACGGTGGTTCTGTTAAGCCAGCAAACGCACAAGAGCTAATGTCTGCTGCAAATGTAAACGGTGCCTTAGTGGGCGGAGCCAGCTTGAAAGCGACTGATTTCCTCGGAATTATTGCCGCTTATGAGTAAAATAGCACTCCCGATTGTAAAAAAGTAAAGGTTTTGAGGTAAAATCCTCAATACCTTATTTGCATTTTGGTCACAATCGCGCTAAATGGCTTGCAATTATCTTTATTTTAGGAGCCCTGTGGGCAAATGGTTGAATTCATCCTCGTTATCCACCTGTTAATAGCATTAGCTTTGGTTGGTTCTGTTCTTTTACAAAAATCAGAAGGCGGCGCATTAGGTATTGGCGGCGGTGGCGGCGGTGGCGGCGGCGGTATGTTTTCTGCTCGTGGTGCAGGCAGTGCCCTTACTCGCACTACAGCTATTTTGGCCGCAGCGTTTTTTGCCACGTCTTTAACATTAACAGTGATGTCAGCGCGTAAAGCAGCACCAACATCAGTGTTTGATTCTGTTCCAAGTGCAACCGGCACCAAAAAACCGGATGTCAAACTGCCAGATCTTGGACCGAAAAAAGATCCGTCAAAACCAACCGTTCCAACAAATTAATTTAAGAGACGCACTATTTGAGCCAGATTGCTTAAGAACAACCGCAACTTATCTAAAAAGGTTGTGGTAAACTTCAAACTATCGCTTCCCAAATAGTCCGACTCCGTTTAATCCATAAATCCCATGGCGCGATATATTTTTATAACAGGCGGTGTGGTTTCATCACTCGGAAAAGGTTTAGGCTCAGCAGCCCTTGGCGCGTTGCTTCAGGCACGTGGTTATAAGGTGCGACTAAAAAAGCTGGACCCTTATTTGAATGTTGATCCCGGCACCATGTCTCCCTATCAACACGGTGAAGTTTTTGTAACCGATGATGGGGCCGAAACCGATCTCGATTTAGGTCACTACGAACGTTATACTGGTCGCTCGGCAGAGCAATCAGACAATATTACGACGGGTCGTTTGTATCAGGAGATCATTGCAAAAGAACGCCGTGGCGACTTTCTTGGCGCAACGGTGCAAGTCATTCCTCATGTTACCAATGCTCTAAAACAGTTTATTCTTGATGGTAATGATGATTACGACTTCGTTTTATGCGAAATCGGCGGCACCGTAGGAGATATCGAAGCTCTACCGTTTTTTGAAGCCATTCGTCAGGTTGGCAATGACCTGCCGCGTGGTGATGTCATTTATATTCATTTGACATTACTGCCTTATATTCCAACAGCAGGGGAACTGAAAACTAAACCCACGCAACACTCGGTTAAAGAATTGCGTTCAATTGGTATTCAGCCTGATATTCTGTTATGTCGCGCAGATCGGGAAATACCGCAGAACGAACGCCGCAAAATTGCGCTATTCTGTAATCTGCGTCCAAGTGCTGTCATTCAGGCTTTGGATGTAAACTCAATCTATGATGTACCAATGGCCTATCACAATGAAGGGCTTGATGATGAAGTACTTGCCGCTTTTGACATCAAAGACGCGCCAACATTGGATATGACCGTTTGGGAAGAAATTTCAGACCGCATCGCCAACCCAGAGGGCGAAGTCACCATTGCTGTTGTTGGCAAGTATACAGAACTTCTTGATGCATATAAATCACTGATGGAAGCCCTTGTGCATGGCGGCATTGCCAATAAAGTAAAAGTCAATCTGCAATGGATTGAAGCACAAATTTTCGAACAGGAAGATCCAACACCATTTCTTGAGAAAGTCGATGGCATTCTTGTGCCTGGTGGTTTTGGCGAGCGCGGTGTTGAAGGCAAGATTAAAGCAGCTACCTTTGCGCGCGAACACAACGTACCTTTTTTCGGCATTTGCCTGGGCATGCAAATGGCCGTTGTTGAGGCGGCAAGAAATCTGGCAGGTATTAAAGGGGCAGGGTCTACAGAATTTGGCAACCCGAAAGAACCTGTTGTTGGTTTGATGACCGAATGGATGAACGGCAACCAGCTTGAGCAACGCAACGTAGACGGCAATCTTGGCGGCACAATGCGCCTTGGTGCCTTTAAGGCCAAACTTGAAACCGGCTCTAAAATTAGCGAAATATACGATAATGCGAAAGAAATTTCAGAACGCCACCGTCATCGCTATGAAGTAAATATGAGCTATCGTGAGCAGTTGGAAAAAGCCGGGTTGAAATTTGCAGGTACTTCACCTGACGGATTGCTACCCGAAACGGTGGAACTTCCAAACCATCCGTGGTTTATTGGGGTTCAATACCACCCGGAGCTTAAATCACGGCCATTTGAACCACATCCGCTTTTTGCTTCATTTATTTCTGCTGCAGTTGAGCAAAGCCGTCTGGTATAATTATTTGTGCGACTCACATTAAGCTCGATATAGTTCAAGCTTATGAACCGGGCGCTTAGGAATGTAGATGAATTTGAAACTGGTTTTCCGCTGTGTAATTTTAGGTTTGATGCTGTTAATCGGCTTTAACAGC
>JALWJW010000464.1 GCA_026996935.1 Hyphomicrobiales bacterium | reverse complement strand
GGTAAAACTTCTGTCTCGCTTGGGTTGGCGCGCGCTCTTACCCGGCAAGGTTTAAAGGTTCAAACCTTTAAAAAGGGACCAGACTATATCGATCCCTTATGGCTTGAACAGGCAACGGGGCGAGCGTGTTACAACCTTGATTTCAATACGCAAACGCCAGAAGAAATCACCGAACTTTATGATGCAAAAATCACTGGTGCTGACATTGTTATTATCGAAACCAACAAGGGTTTATTTGATGGTATAGATGTATCGGGTGCTGACTCCAATGCTCAACTTGCCAGGCTGATTGGCGCACCTATTATTCTGGTACTTGATACAATTGGCATGACCCGTGGCATTGCTCCTCTCCTTCATGGCTATCAGACTTTTGACCGTGACATTTCAATCGATGGGATTATCTTGAACAAGACGGGCGGGCCGCGCCATGAGGGAAAACTGAATGCTGCGATTGAGCAATATAACCAGATTGAGGTTTTAGGCAGCCTGCCGCGACGCGATACGCTGAGCGTTGATGAACGCCATTTGGGGCTAACGACACCGGGTGATGTTTCAAGCGCAGAGCCGATTATTGATGCACTAGCTGATGCGGTTGAACAGTGTGTTGATCTTGAGCATCTTAAAACCATCGCCCAAAAGGCGGCTAGAACTCCGCGTCTATCACCCACTAAAAAAATCGAACCAGATATCACAATCGCCATTCCGCGCGATGAATCTTTTGGGTTTTATTACCCCGATGATTTAGAGGCGATGGAAGCAGCAGGAGCTAAACTGGTTTTCTTTAATGCCCTTAAAGATGAAGAAATGCCCAGAGCTGATGGCCTTTTTATTGGTGGTGGCTTTCCCGAAACCAATATGGAACAATTGAGTCAAAACAAGGCGTTGCGCGCGCAACT
Organism: Hyphomicrobiales bacterium; assembly: GCA_026996935.1. GTDB lineage: Bacteria > Pseudomonadota > Alphaproteobacteria > Rhizobiales > Aestuariivirgaceae > JALWJW01. The sequence goes on along the minus strand of JALWJW010000464.1, from coordinate 1,027 downwards.
TAAAAGTTTGATTCAAGCTGGCCTGCCCACTTATGCAGAATGTGGTGGCCTAATGTATTTATGCAATCGCATAATCTGGAATGATAAAACGGGCGATATGGTTGGCGTGATAAATGCTGATGCGGTAATGAACAAACGACCACAAGGGCGTGGCATTGCCCATATAAAACCAACAAAGCATCATCAATGGCTGCCAACGTTTAGCGGCGAACCGAGTGTTTCTAAAGTCCATGAATTTCATTTTGCCAGTCTTCAAAATGTCTCCGATGATACGGTCTATGCCTATGAGGTTAAACGCGGTCATGGCATTGACGGTAACCGTGATGGTATTGTTATAAAAAATATGCTGGCAAATTTTTGCCACTTGCGCCAATCTAATGCCAACAGGTGGGCTGAGAACTTTGTTGGCTTTGTCCGCCAGCACAAAATAAACAAATAACCTTGGACGGCGAAAACAATTGATTGAAGAAAAATTCTCCCCCCACGGCTTTAGAGCTATGGGCGTATTTAATATTGAAGATGGTGACAACGTACCAGTTGAAGGCGGTGTTAGCGCCGTATTGATTGGCAATTATGGTGGGGAAATGTTTGACCATTTTGCTCGGGATAAAGACCCCCTCACCCAGTCCATGGACGAGTGGACACAAAGCGTTATTGACCCTATTGCAGATGAGTTAAATGCCATTGCTCTTTATCCGTTTTCAACGCCAGCTTTGCCGTTTCAAAAATGGGCGCGGCGGGCAAAAGCGGGGCGGCAATCACCACTTGGATTAAACATTCATCCCGTCTATGGCATGTGGCATGGCTATCGCGCATTCCTGATTTTTGACAAAGAAATTACACTCGACATTCCACCGGGCGATGAGCATCCGTGTTTTGCCTGTGATGATACGCCGTGTCTTAGTGCCTGCCCCGTTGAAGCGTTTGACGGTGTGCAATATGACATTGAAAAATGTGGTGGGTACTTAATGAAAGTTTCCTCCATGGACTGCCACAACAAAGGCTGCGCTTCACGCCTCGCCTGCCC
>JALWJW010000463.1 GCA_026996935.1 Hyphomicrobiales bacterium | reverse complement strand
CCAGGTAAGGTGAACCGTTTTCGGGAAACCAGCCTATAATGCGCAGTGCAATTGCCCCGTTGCCAAACATTAAAGACAGTGCGGTAGCAATAATTGCAATGCGGCGTTTTTCTTTTGATCGGGAAATGCGCGGGGTGAGCCACATGGCAACCAATGCCCCAAAAATGGCAACAGGCCCCATGGGCGCAATTTCCAAATTGGTGAGATCAAACAAGAACGTTGCAAAATATAATTGCATGGCGATTGAAATGCCAAAGGCGGTCATTGAGGCAATATCGGCAAAGAAAATGGCGCGAAAATTATGATAGCTGAAAAGTTGTTTTACGGTTTTGAAAAAAGGTAGTGGGTTGTGTTTTTTGTGTTTTGTGGAATGGCCATATTTTTTGTGTAATCCTGATGCGGAGGCCAGCATTGCTGTGAGCATGATGATGCCGGCTAAAATAGCAAAATATTTATAGCCTTGAGGGTTTAAGACACCTTTTGAAATTGTTTGTGTGGGTACTAAAAAGAATACAAAGCTGATAATGGCGATGGTGATTTGTGAAACCCAGCCAAACCCCATACGCATGTTTGCCAATATGGTGCGTTGGTCATAGTCTTTGGTGATTTCGGGCAAAAGGGCGCTTGAGGGAATTTCAAACAAGCCTAAAAATCCACGAGTGCAAATGGCTGTTAAAGTGAGGTAGGTGAATAATTGCCATTGATTCTGAATGATACCAGCAGGGGGATACCACAGCATTACAAAGGCGATGGTGGTTGGAATGGCCGCGCCATACATGAGGGGTAAGCGGCGGCCTATTCCGGTTTTTAAATTGTCTGAAAAATAGCCAATGGCAGGGTCTGTTAAGGCATCAAAACAAAGGGCAATCAAAATGGCTGAGCCTGTCAAAACGGGAGAAAGGCCAAGCACCTGATTGTAGTACAACATTAAGAACGCGTTGAAGCTTTGCTCTTTTATGCCAAAGGGAATGGCACTTAGGGCATAAAAGAATTTGGTTTTTCGATCTATTGATCGGGTTGACATTACTAAAGCCTTTGGTTTTGCCAGCTTGATAATTTAAGCCGAGCGGGAGTCGTATCCAAATTGGCGGACTTTATTTGATGCCATCCATTTGTCAATGGTTTCAAGTACTTGTTCGGTGTGTGAGTACATCATTAAATAAGCCCCTCCGGGAATCCAAACCAGTTTTGCATCAATTTCTCTGGCAAAGCGTTCAAAACTCTGTTTTGCCCAGGTGTTATCGTCAGTGCCCTGTATAATGAGTTTTGGCTGGGGACAACTTTGGGCAACAGGCAGCCAGTCATCCATAAAGGTGGCCAGTTCTTGTCGATAGGCTTTAACAGATTGTTGTGAGACCAAGCGTTGGCCTTCATATAGTGAGCGTTTTACTTCTGGACGGGTATAGGTTTTTTCATCTGATTTGATGCCTTTAATCATACGGGAAAAATATACATCCCAACCATTGAAGTTGCGTTCGCGCCGCCGTGCAGTGGTAACCAGAAATTCAAATAATTTGGGGGCATATTTGGCAGCAGACATGGTAAATTTGGCGTGGCTGGGCAAGGCATCTATGCTGCTGGCATCTTTCATTGGTGGGGATGTGGAGATAGAAATAATGGCTTTGATGCGGTCTTGCAGGCGTTTTGCCACCTGATAGCCAAGCGAACCGGTGGTGCCAAATAATAACAGGTTGCAGGTTTTGACTTCTAACAGGTCTAATAACAGTCGGTAATTCTCTGTTATTACAGTCAATAAATCATCACCGTTTTTGATTGGGCTGGAGTTGCCATAACCAGGGCGCAGCGGTTGAATGACGTAGTGACCATATTTGCGGGCAATCGAAAACAGGTCATCGCTGGGTGGAGGGGCATACATTAAAGCGTGAAGCTGAAGCATGATTTCACCGCTTGGGTTGCCGAAGGTGAAAA
>JALWJW010000462.1 GCA_026996935.1 Hyphomicrobiales bacterium | reverse complement strand
ATAATCGCCATGCGAGATGTCATCTGCTTTAACTTCATGGAATAGCGATCACCTTCTGGCAATTGCATCACCATACCAAGAGCGCGTCCGCGTGGTACAATCGTTGCCTTATGAACAGGGTCAGCCGCAGGTACTTTAAGCGCCACAACAGCGTGACCACCTTCATGATAAGCGGTAAGTTGGCGTTCGTCTTCAGACATTGCCATAGATTTGCGCTCAGCGCCCATCATTACTTTATCTTTGGCATCTTCCAAATCCTGTTGGGTCACCATGCGTTTGTTACGGCGCGCAGCAAGCAACGCCCCTTCATTGGCAAGGTTGGCCAGATCTGCACCTGAAAACCCGGGCGTTCCACGAGCCAGCACCTTGGCATCAACATCAGGTGCCAAAGGAATATTGCGCAAATGCACCCGCAAAATCTTTTCACGTCCGCGCACATCAGGCAAACCAACAGTCACCTGACGGTCAAAACGACCAGGGCGCAACAACGCCGGATCAAGTACATCAGGACGGTTGGTTGCGGCAATCAGAATCACACCTTCATTGGCTTCAAAACCATCCATCTCAACCAATAACTGATTGAGTGTTTGCTCACGTTCATCATTACCCCCGCCAAGGCCGGCACCACGATGGCGACCAACAGCATCAATTTCGTCAATAAAGATAATACAAGGCGCATTCTTTTTGGCTTGTTCAAACATGTCACGCACACGCGATGCACCGACACCAACAAACATTTCAACAAAATCAGAACCCGAAATCGTAAAAAACGGCACACCAGCTTCACCAGCAACAGCGCGTGCCAATAAGGTTTTACCAGTCCCGGGAGGGCCAACAAGCAACGCCCCTTTTGGAATTTTACCGCCAAGGCGTTGGAACTTTTGCGGATCTTTCAAAAACTCAACAACTTCTTCAAGTTCTTCTTTGGCTTCTTCAATGCCCGCCACATCTTCAAATGTTTTACGACCATGTTCTTCAGTGAGCAATTTTGCTTTTGATTTGCCAAATCCCATAGCTTTACCGGATGATGACTGCATCTGGCGCATGAAGAAAATCCACACACCGATTAACAATACAAATGGCAACCAGCTTATCAGGCTGGCCCAAATACTGTTTTCATTAGATGCCCGGGCTTTAATATTAACCCCTTTAGCCCGCAATGATTTAACCAGTTCAGGATCAAATGGTGCAACAGTTCTAAACTTTTTACCGTTCGACATCTTACCTGAAATATATTCACCAGCAATGGTAACATTTTTGATCTCGCCACCATTAACCCGATCAAGGAAGGTTGAGTAACTGATTTCAGTGGAGCCGCCACGCACACCCGCGCCTTGTCCCTGATAAAGGTTAAACAGGGCAAACAGCAACACGCCGATAACCGCCCAAACTGCAAAATTGCGAAAATTATTCACTGGGAATTCCTTTTGATTTTTTCACGCCAACAGCGTGCTCTTTTTCCCAAAAGACCACGCCCAGCCAAGATTCTTGTTGCTTATAACATAAGTATTCAATAGTTGCTTTCCAAGATAGCAAAAAAACCTCTTTATGGCCATTGTGACAATTAAGCGTGATTAACGTAGCCTTTGGGCAATTTAACGAGAGAATTTAGCGATTTATCCGTTTCATTTTCTCCTCCATCTAAATGCGGCACATATGAATTATCTTTAATCTTTGCGATTGCAGGCAAGCAACAGGCAACAAAATAGGGCAAATTATCTGGACGTACCCGTTTATCGTCATCAATTATATTCCCGAAAGCCTGAACCAAAGCCCCTTTTTCAACAAAAAAACGCCCATCCCAAACCCCGTCACTAACAACAACAGATTGATTCATCCTTCCATACTCACGCCCAACAAGAATGGTTTTTTTGCGACCTGCAATCACACTGCCCGCCACGGTCATCTTTACTTGAGCCATTTTGGTTTGATGGCCCTGAGTTAAACTTTTATATGCCCGTTCAATATCAGAAAGTGCAACACCCCATTCATCACCAGATTGCTCAACACCTGATGCCCAATCAACCAAACGTTTTAACAACCTGATTGAAATTTCATCACTGGCAGCTTCAAACAATTTTCGATCAATCGAGGCATAACCTGTTGCAAACACTGTCACAGCCGATTGCATCAATAAATCTGTTTGCCTTTCAAGGGCCTCCTGCGTGCGCGCCAATCTTTTTGCGCTGCGGGCCAACCCTTGCGTCTGCAAACCCGCTCTTTCAAGCTGCTTCACAACAGTGCGCACCCGCACCCGCTCAAATGTCAGATTGCTATTACTTAAATCTTCAATCCAACCAACATTTTGAATTTTTAAAAATTCACGCAAAGCATTCCGTCTGATATCTAAAAAGGGCCGTACAACTTTAACGCCAAAAATCTCAGTCTCAACACGCATACCACCAAGACCATCAACACCGCTGCCATGCATCAAACGCATCAACATGGTTTCAACCTGGTCATCTTGATGATGGGCTGTCACCACAACATCAATATCATGTGCACGACAATATTGACCAATCAATTCATACCGCGCTTTACGGGCCTGTTCTTGCAGGCTTGAGTGAACCCCATCATGCTGCCATTTCAAAACTTGGGCCCTCAATCCAAGGTCAACAGCTTGTGCGCAAACAGCTTGTGCTTCAGCTTTTGCTTGATCACGCAAACCATGATCAACTGTTAAAACAACAATATTATCAAGCCGGTCATGCGCCTTGCCCCATGCTGCAGCCGCCAACATTAGCGCCGTTGAATCCGCCCCGCCCGACACGGCAAGAGCCACGCGTTCAAAACGGTCTAATACCTGATAAAGCGCCGAAAAGTCAGGCTCAACAGCCGGCACGCCGCATCTCTTTTTTTGCTTGCCGAGCCAATGAGGACGATTTTTTATATTTTCCGGTCACCGCTTCAAATGCCGCACAACTTTGTTGTTTCTGACCCAACTTTCGCAGCGACATACCAAGTTTCAACAAGGTGGCCCCGGCTTTGCCTCCCTTGGGATATTTGCGATAGCCCTTTAAATATGTCTGAGCCGCCCGACTGTAATTCTTTTGCACATAATAGGTTTCACCCAGCATGAATTGTGCATTTGAAGCCAGACGATCTGAAGGGTATTTTCTCAAAAAAGATTTAAACCCGGCTTCGGCCGAGCCAAACCGTCGCGCCCGTAAATCCGATGAAGCACGCTCGAGCAATCGTTTTGCCAGTGAAGTTTTGGTATCCTGATTACCATCAAGAGTGCCTCGTTGAACCCCTGTAACAAGCGGTGTTTCGGGGGGCAAGCCAACAACTTGAGTTGGTGCAGCACCATTATTAACCGGCGGCACATAAGGCCGTGCAGGTTGCGGGGTGGTTGAACCTGTTTGCCAATCAGTTGGCGGCGGGGCTAATTTAGGCCGTATCGGCTGAGGTTGTGATGCTTGCGGGCGCGGGGCATTAGGGTTTTCAATCTCAACAAAAATTTTGCCCGTGCGATTGGTATCATATTCTTCAATCTGAGTTGGGGAATATGGATTATACGGCACCGCCTTATTAGCCGTATGGCGCGGATATGCCGGCGTTATTTTTCGCGCTGGTGGTGGTGAAACAAGGCGCGGCGGTGTTGGCGCCACCAGGCGACCGGAACGACCGCTGTTCTTCTCCAAACGCCGCAACCGTGCATCCATTGAACGCAATTCCTGACGCATTTGGCGAATTTCATTCAAAATTGTCCGCATTTGAGCATTGCTTGCCGTTGATGGTTGCCCAACAGCACCACCGGTTGAACCTGAAGACATATTTTTCACCCGTGCTTCCAAACGGATAATGCGGTCAAACAAGGCATTCCACTGTGCATTTTGTGCTTGCGCTGGTGCACTGCCCATACCTGCACCTACGCCTACAACAACAGAACCTGCAACCAGGCCGCCTAAAACCACATTTTTCATCATCGATCTCACCATCAATGCGTCTCCAAAACAATTCATTTCATTCATCAAATCAATGTAGCGCTCAAACCGCTAAATCTCAACACCTAGTGTGTCGCGTTTAAATGGACTCAAGCATTCACTTACCGGTATGCGGCAGGCTTTGAGAACCAAGGCTGTTCATGCCAGTAAATTCAACTCAACGCGACACATACAACTAGAGTGTCAATCGCGCCCAAATTAGGGCTGATTTATTAAATTTGCCAGCAAGCCCGCATTTGCCACACCTTAACCTTCAACAAACAAACTCAAAGAGCTGATGCAAAAAACGCCGGATTATCAAACCCGCGATCTTCTTTACCATACAATAATGGCCCACCATCTTCGGTTACAACCTGACCACCTGCCCCCAACACAACGCCATGCCCTGCCGCCGTGTCCCATTCCATCGTCCTTCCAAAACGTGGATATAAATGAGCTTCACCTGCTGCGATCAGACAAAACTTTAATGAAGACCCGGCACTCACCACATCTTCAACACCATGTTCAGCCAGCCAGTTTTCCGTCTTCTCATCACGGTGCGAGCGAGAGGCCACCCCTTTAGCCCCAGTGCTTGGCGCGTTAATGGCTTTAATTTCATGCCAACGAGCTTCATCCAGATTTTGCTCAACATTAAGCTTTGCCTCAAACGCACCAACCCCTTTGGCACCAACAAATATCCGTTCAATTGCCGGGGCAAAAACCACACCACACACAGGCACACCATTTTCAATCAGTCCGATGTTGACAGTAAATTCCCCATTTCGATTGATAAATTCTTTAGTGCCATCCACAGGATCAACCAGATAAAACCGTGGCGCTGCTTCAGGAACTTTCCCGCCTGCCACAGCTTCTTCAGCAATCACTGGCGTATCAGGGTCAAATTGCGCCAACTGCGCTAAAATAACTTTTTCAGCTTCAGTATCAGCTTTGGTAACAGGGGTTTCGTCATTCTTAATGATCGTATCAAAATCACTATTATAAACATCCATAATCACCACACCTGCTTCGAGCACAATTTGCGCCAGTTCAAGCATCTGTTTAGTTGGATTCTGCATCAATTTAACCCTTTTTGATTCGCTGTTTACCAACTTTTAGCGGTGTATAAGCGTTTTGTCTGCTTTTTCATGGCTTAAAAATATGAGTCGAAACAAGGGTTTGAATCAAGCTGGAAAAATACGCTTGGCATGACAAAATTCAACATCTAACAATTATAGAAATTTTCTCACCTAAGGAGCCTTATCCATGAGCACGAATAACCGTTTGGAAGATATCGACCTGGCAGCATTACTATGCTCAAGAGTTTGCCACGATGTCATATCGCCCGTTGGGGCCATTGCCAACGGTCTTGAAGTGCTTGAAGATGAAGACGACCCTGAAATGCGCCAGATCGCATTTGACCTGATTTCACAATCAGCAAAATCAGCTTCAGCCAAACTTCAGTTTTGCCGCATGGCCTTTGGCGCAGCCGGCTCCATGGGTTCATTGATTGACATGGGCGAAGCTGGCGATGTGACGACCATGTTTGTCGGCAAAGAAAAAGTCACCCTAAAATGGAACGCCCCACGCGAACAACGCCCAAAATCAGAAGTCAAACTTGTAATGAATATGGTCTTGCTGGCGATGGCCTCTATTCCACGTGGCGGCGATGTTATTGTTGATACCAGCCCCGAAGGTTTGGGCGTTAAAGCCATTGGTGACCGCGCTGGAATTCCTGAAAAAATGCAAGCCGTGATGAAGGGTGAATTTGAACCCTCAGAACTCGATGCCCGTTTGGTTCAGGTTTATTACACCATGCGGATTGCCGATGAAGCCAAATACACATTAGCCGCCAGCATGTCTGGTGAAGAAGTGGTGTTTATCGCTCGGGCTCAAAAAGCTGAACAAAGCACTGAAACAGCCGAACAAGTTCAACAAATTGCATAAATACTGCAACACGCCTAACCTAATACCCACAACACAAAACTAACGCTAAACAGTGCCAGAAAAGTCCCAACGCCAATCGCGCCGGAAACAGGTGCGATTGAGACGTTATAACGTGATGCGAACAAATACGCATTAGCCCCTGGTGGCAAACAGGCAAACAAAACCACAATGCTGGCAGATAAAGGCGGCAAGTCAAAAACCGCAAACGCCATCACCGCTGCAACAAGTGGAAACACCACCATCTTCAATACCAATATGGTTGAAAGCCCACGCAAATGGCCCTTTAAACCGTAAGAAGCCAAAGACAATCCAAGTGCAAACAAAGCTGACGGCACACCAGCCTGACCAAGCATAGTGATGGTTTTATCGACCACAGGATGCAAACCATATCCCGTCATGCCCCAACCAAGGCCAAAAAACAGCGCCACAACAATCGGATTTTTTGCCAAAGCGATTACAAGCTCTTTTAAAGTTGTACCCACAGATCCCCCACCATGGACAAACCATTCAGCCCGCAATGTTGCAAAAAACCAATGCACAGGTGCATGAATGGCCACAATTAAAGCAGCCGGCACAACCGCTTTTTCACCCCAATGAGCAAATGACAACGGAATCCCCATCATCACCAGATTACCAAACGAAGACGCAATCGCCCCTGCCGCCCCGCCCGTTGGTCGCAATGATGGCACTTTAGGCGAAACCAGAATCGCCAAAAGCCAAACGACCGCCGCACTGCCAAAAAACGCCCCCCATAGGCTCCACGGAGCCGCCACCCCAATATCCACTTTCATTGAAGTACGAAACAAAAGCGCTGGAATGGCAAATAAAAACACAAAGCGATTAAGACCGATGGCGCCGGCCCCTTCAATCAGTTTAAGGCGTGCTGCCCCATAGCCCAGCCCGATTAAAACGAACACAGGCACAACAGTTGTTAAAATCACAGACATTTTTTTAAAGTCTTTTTTCTAAAGTTTTGTTGTTAAACCACAACATTTACCGTAAGTTTTTTCTCAGGTGAATGACAAGGGTTAAAAGATCGATGTATAAAATTATCGGTAGTCCACTGACGCGCGCGTTTCGCGTCATTTGGTGTATGGAAGAATTGGGCCTTGAGTACGACCTTGTTTCGGCCAAACCCCACAGCCCAGAAATTCTAGACCTCAACCCTTCGGGCAAAGTGCCAGCCCTTATTGTTGGCGATGATATTATTTTTGACTCCACCGCCATTTGCCAGTTTTTAGCAGATAAACATGGTGCGCTAACCCACAAGGCAGGAACGATTGAACGCGCCCACCAGGATTCATGGACACATTTTGCACTTGATGAAGTCGATGGCCCATTATGGACCGCTGCAAAACACACATTTTCTTATCCTGAAGAACTACGCTGTAAAGAGGCAAAACCGGCAGCCAAATTCGAATTTGATCGCGCGATTAAGGCTCTGGAAATAAGACTGGGCGACAAGCCATTTGTTACAGGTGACACTTTCACCCTGCCCGATCTGATTTTATGCCACTGCGCCAACTGGGCACAGTTCGGGACAAAGTGGCCCATACCAGAGGGTAAGGCTAAGGATTATTTTAATAGAATAAGACAACGCCCCGCCTATAAAGAAACAATACGCATACTTAAAAAATAGAACATAATTCCAAAACCGGCAGACAAAAAATTATAAAAAAGAACGACCATAAACCCATAGATGATTACGCAGATCTGACCGAGCTGATCTACGCGGCCACCTTGGATGCGCACAATTTCGACAATATGGAAACCAGTTGGAATAAAATTTTTGATTCTTACGATAAAGGCCAGGACACCGTTGCTTTTCAGGAAGTTGTCGACAAAGTGTCAGCCCATGCCAAACGCGCCATGTCGATTTCAAAACAGCTCAATCACAGTAAAAAGCCAAACCAAAGTCTATTGGATGAATTTTCATTACCCACCCTGGCTATTGATAAAACAGGGGAAATTTTTGATCATAATGCCCACGCAGCCTCCATCATCAATCAAACCTGCTGGTCACACATTGAACAAATGGGCTTTGAAGAACACGACCTGGAAAACATCAAAAAGTTTCTAAACAGCAAACACACAGCCGCTTACGAACACACTGATACCCCCACACAAAATCCAATCAACAATTCCCCAGTCTCTCACTCATTGTCGATTACCAAAGACAAACAAATGTTTTTTGTTGATGTTATGCCGACCCGCCTGGCGGCTCAATTTGACAGTCAGCCACAACCCTTATTCATATTGCGTATCTCACAAATTGACTGGAATGAAAGCTTTAACCAGGAACTGTTGCACCAATTCAAAATCACCAAAGCCGAAGCGGAAATTTTGCAACACCTTGTTCAAGGCACTCACCTCAACGACATTGCAGATTTGCGCGGGACCAGTGTGCGCACCACCCGCACACAGGTTAAAACCCTACAGGCAAAACTCCACCAACCCTCTCAGGCAAAGCTTGTTAGATGGGCGATGATTATGCTACTGGTTCACCGCGATCGAAAAACTCCGATTACTCGCAACAGCTTTACCACCGCTTGTGATATTGACGCTGGAAGCGTAAAAACCTGTAAGCCTGCCCATGTTTGGGACCCGGGAACAAGGCGCACAATCACATTAACAAACGGCCACAAAGTCGACCTTTTCACCTTCGGCAACCCGAGCGGTGAAATCATGCTTCAGCTTCACGCTTTAATGTATGCCCCTCCACCCAGCGATGACCTGTTTTCGATTGCCCGCAAATATGGTCACTACGTCATTCAACCGCTGCGCCCTGGTTATGGCAAC
>JALWJW010000461.1 GCA_026996935.1 Hyphomicrobiales bacterium | reverse complement strand
AATGATTAAAGGTGGCGTTGATGTGTTGTTCAATCTTGGCGCTGATGAAATAGACATTACAGCAATAAGCGATGGTGGCCCCTTTGTAATTTACCAAGGCTCGCACGGTGATCGCGGGGCACATCGTGCCGATGTCATTTTACCAGCAGCAGCCTACACTGAAAAATCAGCTATTTATGCAAATACAGAAGGCCGCGCTCAAATGACCGTACGCGCTGCATTTCCTCCTGGGGATGCAAAAGAAGATTGGGCGATTTTACGGGCCTTGTCTGATAAATTGGGCAAAACCTTACCGTTTGATACGATCGAGCAATTACGCGCTAAAATGTTTGAAAGCGCCCCGCAATTGGCTCAACTTGACAATGTTACGACAAATTCAGCAAAAGGTCTCAACACGCTGGCAAAAATTAAACGCAAGCCGCGTAAAGGTGCTTTTGTAAATGTAATCAAAGACTTTTACTTGACCAACCCGATCACTCGGGCCTCAAAGGTCATGCACGAATGTTCGGACCTGCGTAAAAACGGGTATAAACAAACAGAAATGCAGGCGGCGGAATAGGGCAATACGATGATTGAATTACTCATAACTCTCGCCCTAATCGCATTGCACAGTGTTGCAATCTTAGTGGTGCTGTTGATTATCATTGCATATCTGATTTATGCAGATCGCAAAATTTGGGCGGCGGTACAAATTCGTCGTGGCCCTAACGTGGTTGGCGCATGGGGCTTGCTGCAATCCTTTGCTGATATGCTCAAATTCGTCACCAAAGAGGTGATTATCCCAGATGGGTCAAACAAGGTCATCTTCCTTTTGGCCCCTTTAATCAGTTCCATTTTGGCGCTTAGTACTTGGGCGGTTATTCCGGTAGACGCAGGCTGGGCTGTGGCTAATCTTAATGTTGGTATTTTGTTTGTCTTTGCCATTTCTTCACTTGAAGTGTTCGGTGTGATTTTGGGCGGTTGGGCATCAAACTCTAAATACCCGTTCCTTGGCGCGCTTCGCTCGGCCGCACAAATGGTTTCTTATGAAGTCTCAATCGGCTTTGTCATTATCACCGTTTTGCTTTGCGCTGGTTCATTGAACCTCAGCGAAATCGTTATGAGCCAATCAACCGGACTTGGCACCAGCCTTGGTATGCCGCAATCATTCCTAGATTGGTATTGGTTGCCATTATTCCCGATGTTCGTCATCTTCTTTATTTCCGCCTTGGCCGAAACCAACCGCCCGCCGTTCGATTTGCCCGAAGCTGAATCTGAATTGGTTGCCGGTTTCATGGTTGAATATTCTTCAACGCCGTATTTGCTGTTTATGTTGGGTGAGTATGTTGCAATCACCTTGATGTGCGCCATGACCACGATTTTGTTCCTTGGCGGCTGGTTGCCCCCCATCGACATTGCGCCATTCAACTGGATCCCGGGTGTTATCTGGTTCCTGATTAAATTCTGTGCGGTGTTCTTTATGTTCGCCATGGTCAAGGCATTCGTGCCACGTTACCGCTATGACCAATTGATGCGTTTGGGCTGGAAAGTATTTTTGCCAATCTCATTGTTCTGGGTTGTGGTAACTGCTGGCGCGCTATTGTATTTCGGGTGGGCACCATGATGGGTAATTTAAAGAGAAAGAATGCCAGTGCAGTTTTCGATTACATTATTCAGTTTAGCGGGTCTGCTCATAATGTTGGGGGCCGGTTTGATTTGCTTTGGAATTTACAACAGAGTGGTTTATCCCATGGCCCGCAAAGCACACGAAAAAGCCAAACTAACGGGCAGTCACGGGCGAGATCCCAATGTGTATTTGCTCATGGTGAAAGTTTTGACGTTGGTTCTTTTGCCAATATTGGGGTTAGCCTTTGGCGACCTGATACTCGGCGCGATTTACAGATAGGGCAGGGCTGAACATGCGTGTGGCACAGACCATAAAGTATTTATTA
>JALWJW010000460.1:1541-1946 GCA_026996935.1 Hyphomicrobiales bacterium | reverse complement strand
ATAAAGTATGAACAAAAATGGTAAGCAGATTATGAACAAATCAAATTTATTTCAAAAAATTACCTGATTCATTATCATACAGCGATGTTATTTCCCCGCGCAAAGGCATGAAGTTGCGGTCGCAAGGTCGGTGAAGGTGTTCCCACCAATGGTTCGACAAAACGCTGCAATTTAGCCAGTTCCACAGACAAAATCATCTCTTTTACCGGCCCGATTGATGCCGGTGCCATTGAAATAGAAGTCAGTCCGATACCGATTAATGCCATAGCCTCCAGTGGATTACTTGCCATTTCACCACACAACGATAATGGCACACCATGGGCTTTGCACTTACGCACAATTTGCGAAATAGCCCGTAAAAATATCGGACTCAACACATCAAAACGATGCGCCAGATCAGCATTG
>JALWJW010000460.1:0-1531 GCA_026996935.1 Hyphomicrobiales bacterium | reverse complement strand
AAAGATACTGGGCAAAATCATTTGAACCAATGGAAACAAAATCTACCTCAGGCAAAATATCATCCAACTGCCACATAATCGATGGAATCTCGATCATCACGCCCAAAGAGATTTTTCGTGGGCCTTTATTGCCACGTGCTTTCAACCGAAAAACTTCCGCTTTGATAATTTGCCGAGCATCTTCATATTCTTCCAGTGAACCAACAAACGGAAACATCAAATACAAATGTCTGCTTTCAGCCGCTTTCAATAAAGCACGTACCTGTAAAGTCATAAAGGCAGGCCGCGCCAATGACATGCGCAACCCACGCCAACCCAGCGCAGGGTTTTCCTCAACCGGCTTTGATAAATATGGCAACATTTTATCTGAGCCAATATCAAGCGAGCGAAAAACTACGGGCTTGTCATCTGCCGCAACTAATACCGAACGATAAAAAGCAACTTGAGCATCAAAACGCGGGAACGAGCGCGCAATCATAAATTGCAGTTCAGTGCGAAACAAGCCAATGCCATCAGCCCCGGAATCTTCAAGATGTGGCAAATCCACCATCAGTCCCGCATTAACATTGAGACTAATGTCATGTCCATCACGCGTTGTAGATCTGACATCGCGCAATTTGGCATAGCGGGCTTGTTTGCGGGCATAAAAGCGAATTTTCTCAACATAGGCCGCTTGGATTTCACTACCTGGCCGAACATGAATTTCACCACTGGTCCCATCAATAATGATGGCATCATCAGGCTCAACCAGACTCAAAATAGAACTAACTTCACCAACAACAGGAATCTCCAGAGCCCGTGCCACAATCGCAACATGGCTATTTGCCCCGCCATCCTCAAGTATAAGGCCGCGAATTTTACCGCTATCATAATCGAGTAATTCAGCAGGCCCCATTGTTCGTGCCACAACAATTGAAGCATCGGGTAAATCTTCTTGTGCTGCTGTTTGCGCGCGCCCTGCCAAAATACGCAACAAGCGATTGGCCAGATCATCAAGATCCGTCATCCGCTCACGCAAATAACTGTCACTGGATTTTAACAACCGCGCCCGATATTCATTTTGCACCCGCTCAACACCAGCCTCAGCAGTAAGCCCGGTATCAATAGCACTTTCAATTTTTTGCACCCAACCGCGATCATTGGCAAACATACGATAAGTTTCAAGCACCTCACCATGCTCACTTGCAGTAGAAAACTGCGAGTTATGAATCATATGATCAACTTGACCGCGCAAAAATAATATGGCCTCATTCAAACGTTCGTGCTCAGAAACAACATCTTCCGCAACAAATTGAGTAACGACAACACGTGGCTCATGCAAAACCACATGACCCATCGCAATACCGGCAACAACGGGTTTTGCCTGCACAAATTGCGATCGGACATTGCCATTATTGGTCGAGTTGATCCATTCATCCATTTCACTGGATGTAAAAATCTCAGCTAAAACCATCGCTGTGGTTTGAACCGCCTCTTCCTCTTCAATTGAATAGTGCCGTTTGGTTTGGTTTTGCACCACCAGCACACCTAT
>JALWJW010000459.1 GCA_026996935.1 Hyphomicrobiales bacterium | reverse complement strand
GGCCTGTTTCGCTGTCACTCACCACCCGCTTTGCTTGCGGGCGCGCTTTAACCGCTTCAACGGCCCGTTCTGACACGAAATAACCCGAGCGTTCACGCGCATCAAGGTAACCATCTTCAAGCAAAGCCTGATAAGCCAAAACCACCGTGTTGCGCGATACGCTTAAAGATTTTGCCAGTTTGCGCGATGATGGCACCAGTTCATTGCCCGCCAACTGCCCATCAAGAATGGCGGCAACCATTGCTTCGCGTATTTGTGCCTGAAGGGTGGCGTTTTTATCTTTTTTGATATGAACAAGCCAATCACGCATGAATATCTCTTTCGATAGCAAGTTGCCCAATGGTCCAGTCTGGACCAAGGATAGTACCAAAATTTTGAGTTGATTACAAAAATAATCGTATGCTTGAAAACCAATTGAGTTGCCCCTAATAATGGACCATAGATCGCCGCTCATATGCGGATTGTTTTTCTGCATTTGGAGTGCCCGATGACCAGCCTTGATATTGATTTTGTCCGCTCGCAATTCCCTGCTTTTTCGCAAGACAATTTAAAAGGTTGGGCGTTTTTTGAAAATGCTGGCGGGTCTTATGCTTGTGGACAAGTGGTTGATCGGCTGCATAAATATTACACCCAAACCAAAGTTCAGCCCTATGCGGTTTACCCTGCCTCGGCGCGCGCTGGCAAAGAAATGGATGATGCTCAGTCACGGCTGGCGGCATTGTTAAATGTTGAGACCAGTGAAATCAGCTTTGGCCCTTCAACTTCGCAAAATACTTATGTTTTATCAAAAGCCATTGGCGCAACCCTTAAAGCGGGTGATGAGATTATCGTCACCAACCAAGACCATGAGGCCAATTCTGGCGTATGGCGGCGATTGGCCGATCAGGGCATCACGGTTAAAGAATGGTGCGTTGATCCATTAACAGGGTCGCTTGATCTGGCTGACCTTGATGGCTTAATCACCGCCAAGACCAAACTTTTAACCATGCCCCATTGCTCTAACATTGTTGCCGAAATTAACGACGTGGCAGGGGCGGCTGAAAAAATTCATGCTGTTGGTGGGTTGTTGGTTGTTGACGGGGTGTCGTATGCCCCGCACGGTTTGCCAGACATCAAAGCTACGGGGGCCGATGTCTATTTGTTCTCGATGTATAAAACGTTCGGCCCACATCAGGGAGCAATGTTTGTCAACAGGCAAACACAAGAAAAACTACCAAACCAGGGCCACTATTTCAATGAAGGTTTCGCCAATAAACGCTTTACACCGGCTGGGCCTGACCACGCACAAATCTCGGCGGTTAATGGGGTGATTGATTATTATGAAGCCATTTATGACCATCATTTTGATGATGATGTATCAGGGGAAGTATCGTTGGCTGAAAAGGCACGGCGGGTAAATGGTTTGTTTGCCGCCCATGAAAAAGCGTTGACCGATAAACTCCTCACATTTTTACGCGGGCGCAATGATGTGCGCATTCTGGGGCCAGAGGTTGCTGACAATCGCGCCGCAACGGTGGCCCTGCAAACCAATAAGACAGCAACTGATTTGGCCGAAAAACTGGTAAACCATAAAATTATGGCCAGTGCCTGTGATTTTTATGCCGTGCGCTTATTAGAGGCATTGGATGTTGCGCCTGATCCCGGGCCATTGCGGTTATCGTTTGTGCATTACACCAGTGAAGCTGAAATTGATCAGTTGATCTCCGCTCTAAAAGAGGTTTTGTAAGGTGAGTGATACGCCAACTCATTCTGCATTACTGCGCGATGGCACTCATTCTGCATTACTGCGCGATGGCGCAAGGGGCGCTGGGGATTTTAAACCTCTAGCGCTTGAAGATGCCTATCGCACCATCACCACGTGGTTATCGGTAGTGCGTTATGAAAACGCGCCGCGCTTGAGCATGTGTGTTGGTGGTGAAACAAACTTTGATTTAGCACGGCATTGGGCGAGCAATTTTGGTACAAAAAACCTTTGGCATGATCGGGCTTTAACCTGCACGAATGCCCCTCACCCCAGCGCTGAAAAAGAACAGATTGAAAATGTTCAACTGGTGCTGGCCTTTGGTTCTGGCCTTGGGCACGGGGCCAGCGATACCCAAAGCAAAGTGGCAAGCTGGAAAGCAGCGGGCGCAAAAATTGTTTCGATCAATCCAGTTAAATCAGGATTATCTTCACTTGCTGATGTTTGGGTTTGTATTCGTCCTGGCTGTGATGAAACTCTGCTTGAAATGATCACCCAAATGGCGCGCGGGGCTATTCCTGATGCAGACTTGTTTGAAGAAATTGGAGTGTCGCAAGGCGATGCGATTGCCCTTAGTCACGCGCTTAACACCTATCGCGGTCATATCGCTATATTAACTGGGCGCGGGGTGAGCGCGCATGTGAATGGCTATCATTTTGCCAAAGCGATCAATGAACTGGCTGACACATATGGCTGTGAAATTTTGCCCATGTGCGATGCGCCAGGCCAACCAATTTTAACGCCTTTGGTTGATGTACGCCCTGCCGCGCTGCTCTGTTTAAATTCTGAACTGCCTGCCCACGTGCCGCTCAACCCCAAAGCCATGCATCAGGCATGGAGCAATTTTGAGGGGCATATTGTTTGTTTTGAAGATACGCCCACACGGTTTCATAAATATGCCGACATGGTCATTCAGGGACCTGCCGAAGATGCTTTGTTGCAATTGGGCGCGCGGCTTGGGATTGACGAATTTGGTGATGAAGATGGCAACAGTTTGTTTGAAAACGGCTTTGCTGATTATCAGGCGCCAGAATTGAAATCTGAGAAAATTGAATTTACTTTGGCGGCAAAAAATATGTTGCCTGCTAGCAATGAATACCCTTTGCAGGCGATATCAATCAAAGCCCATGAAGGGACTAACAAGGCCATTATATATATGCACCCGCAGGCTGGTGCTGATCGTGATTTAAAAGATAAAGATAAAGTTGTTGTCTCAAGCGCAGCGGGAAAGACCAACGCCTTTGTGGTGATGATGGAAGACATGGACCGCAATACCATCTGGGCACGAGGTGGCACCTTGTTCAGCCAAATCATGCCGACAACAGGTTTGCGCGATCAATCGAGCGATCAACCTGCGTGGTTTGACTTGATGGTTGAAGTTAACAAAGCATGAGCACAATATGAACCAGATTGAGCCTTTGGGTGATAATGTTCTTTCTTTGCGTAAACACATTGATGCGCATGATGTGCGCCGTGTAGCAGCGCGCTGGAGCGGGCGCATGGCACAAATTGGCGACTATGATGATCTACTGTTAAGCGCGGGGATGTCAGGTGACGCGGCCATGGGGTTCTTTGATGATTTTGCCAAAACATTTGATGTTAATATGGATGGTTATTTGTGGTATTTTCACACGCAGGAAGAAGGGGTTAATGTCGGGGCCTATTTTTTCGACACACCAGATCGCTTTGTCAAACGCCTGCCCGTTACCTTGCACCAACTGGCTGATTATGCCAGCCGTGGCCGCTGGATTTATGATTATCCGGCCCATGACATCCCCAAAATTCGTAAAGACAAAATTCTCAATTGGGGCTTATTGCTTATTGGCGGCGTGGCTGTCATTCGCTATTTTGCCTTGATGTTCTGGTGAGGCAAATTTGATAAACTGGTTATGGGTAACCAACCTATCTAACACGATTCCCTAACCCCTCCCTCAGATCAGGCAACCAATCCCGCCCAACTCATCGTCGTCATCTTCGGACTTGATTCGAAAATCCAGAGGGTCAGCATTTAGCTGTTTATGAACACCTGTTGCAAAACTTATGGACCCTCGGATCAAGTCCGAGGATGACGACGGGGACGTGCAGACGATGGGAACCCTTAAAGAGGCCAGTCTAAATCGGGTAGCCCGTCCATGTTTTCACCGTGCGCAACGAGAGTGAGGATTGGATACGCGCCACGTTTGGCAGGCGGGCCAAGCGGTTGCGGTGGATGCTTTCATATTCTAGCGTTGAACGCGCAGCAATACGCATAAGATAATCAGCCTGGCCCGACATTAGATGACATTGCAAAATTTCAGGAATGGCGGCAACGGCCTTTTCAAATTCTTCCAGTTCACCCTGGCTCAATCGCGTCAATGAAACCTCAACGAAAAATTCCATCGGGTATCCTGCCTTATGGCGATCAATATCAGCGCCGTACCCTGTAATCACCCCGGCATCTTCCAACATCTTAATGCGTCTATGGCAGGCCGAAGTTGAAAGCCCTGCTTTTTCGGCCAAAACAGCCAGCGGACGGCGGCTATCCTGTTGAAGCATATTAAGGAGCATCTTATCTATTTTATCGAATTTGTCTTGTTTCATTCGAAAATATTACCATAAATTAGAAAACTTTCCATAAAAATCGTTATTTCACGCAATCTTTGGAATTTCTTTTCAGGCAATCTATCCTAGGCTTGTATCAGTGTAATTACACTCGGTCAGATCGCCTGTTGGCGAGTATTAGGGAGATGGCGCAATGTTAATCGGCGTTCCAAAAGAGATAAAAGTAAAAGAATTCCGTGTTGGTATGACACCAACATCTGTTCGCGAATTAACAGGTCGCGGCCACAGCGTTGTGGTTGAAACCAATGCCGGCATCGGCATCGGCATGAGCGATGAGGATTATAAAGCAGCAGGGGCAACCATTGCCGATGATGCAGCAAGCATTTTTGCTAAAGCGGATATGATTGTTAAGGTGAAAGAACCCCAAGCGGTTGAACGGGCCATGTTGCGAAAGGGCCAATTATTGTTCACCTACCTTCACTTGGCACCAGACCCTGAGCAAACTAAAGATCTGGTTGAAAGCGGTGCCACTTGCATTGCCTATGAAACTGTCACCAGTCCTTCGGGCGGTCTTCCCCTTTTGGCACCAATGTCAGAAGTTGCCGGTCGTCTGGCCATTCAGGCAGGTGCTTATCATCTAGAAAAACCCCATGGCGGTCTTGGCTTGTTGATGGGTGGGGTTCCTGGTGTTGAGCCTGCAAAAGTTGTTGTTATTGGCGGTGGCATGGTTGGTCGTCATGCGGCACACATTGCCATTGGTATGGGCGCTGATGTGTGGATTTTG
This sequence comes from Hyphomicrobiales bacterium, assembly GCA_026996935.1. Lineage (GTDB taxonomy): Bacteria > Pseudomonadota > Alphaproteobacteria > Rhizobiales > Aestuariivirgaceae > JALWJW01. Next base: position 3,651 of record JALWJW010000459.1, on the reverse strand, counting down.
GATCGTAATGTTGATGTGATGCGCGATTTGTGGCACCAGTTTGGCCGCAGTGTAAACACGGTTTATTCAACCGCAGATGCGATTGAAGAACATTGCTCACGCGCCGACCTTGTGGTTGCCGGCGTTTTGCTTCCAGGCGCTGCTGCACCAAAACTCATCACCCGTGATCTGTTGAAAAAAATGAAACCGGCATCTGTTATCGTTGATGTGGCGATTGACCAGGGCGGGTGTTGTGAAACATCAAGACCCACCACCCATGATGACCCAACCTATGTGGTTGATGATGTCATTCATTATTGCGTTGCTAATATGCCTGGCGCAGTGCCAAAAACCTCAACTTATGCTTTAAACAACGCAACATTGCCGTTCATTATCGCACTGGCTGATAAGGGGTGGAAAAAAGCCTGTCAGGATGACAAGCATTTGCTTGATGGCTTGAACGTCCATGACGGGCGCGTGACATACAAAGCTGTTGCTGATGTGTTAGGTTATGACTATCTTGACCCGCAAGATGCTTTAGCGATGTAATACTCGCGATATAACATGCATTTGAAGGCAGCTTTCGGGCTGCCTTTTTCGATTGAAAATTAGCGGCTTAAAATCTTCATTGTCACTTTTCTTAAAAACGGTGACTGTTTGATTTTATTTTTCAACCAGCGAATGAATTGCCCTCTGGCCAGCTCCAACCTGCCCACCGTGGTTAAGCCATAGGCAATGGTTTTAAGTGGCAAGGTTTGGTTGGTCCAATCCTGTTTATAGGCTTCATCTCCAATGGTCATATCAAAGCGTTTAAAGCCACGGGCAAACGACCAGTCAAACAATTGATACATCAATAAAAGGCCCGGTGAATACTGGCCAAATTCCTGACGGTTATAAGCGCAAATCTGATAATAAAATGTTTGATGGTGCGCCAGGCCAAATACGCTGGCAACCAGCTTTCCATCACAACGCAACTCGAACTGACACAAGGTTTCCTGCGCGCTTTCATCAGCTACCAGCCTTGTATAAAAATTTTCGATGTCGGGCTTATCAAAACGATGCAGCAAATTTGCAGCATTTAGATTATCAATTTTAAGCGCAATAAGCTCTTTCATATGGCGCACACGATCATTGACATCAGTAATCTCAATAAGCTCTAATTCGCCGACTTTGGCCAATTGACGAATACGACGTTCAATTTTTTTTGCGGTTTTGTTTGAACGGACCAGACGAGCGCCCTTAGTCCAGTTTTCCGCTTGTGGATAATTTAAAGCATGACATTGGCTATCAAAATCAAACCCTTGCAAAGATGCAAACGGATTATCAACCGAGATTATTTTGACCGGCTGGCGATCAAGCCACACAAAGTCAATTTTTACTGGCAATGTTCCCAGAATTTCGACCCATAACTGATCAAAATTCTCAGTGCCGGTTTTATCGCTTAATGTGGCTGCAAAGCTTTCATGGATCAGGGGACCGAGATAATCGGACATTCCTTCGCCGATGAAATAAAGCCCGCTATTGATGCTGTTTTGATGATAGCAAAGCGGCACAATCATTAAAGTATCGCCGGCACTGTTTGCCACTTCAACGATGTGAAGTTTATAATCTTCAGGCGCGCCAACAACAGCAAACCAGTGTTTAGCCCAGACAAATTGCTGATAAGCAAAACCAAGGGCAGACTTTTCAAACGTCACCCAAACATCGCGAGCAGACTCAAGCGTGGTGTACACGCGAAGTTCCAACCCCGTATTTGTTTGCTGCGCCGTCATTTGTCCCCCGGGGATCATCCCCAAACCAGTCATTTTGCCTTGTGTATTACCGCGATACCCCTGCGCTCTGCCCTCAAAGGCACCCAAACGTGCAAGCAAAGTCCGTTTTCTTGGCAACCAGGTGCGGCTACCGTCGGTTTTGTCCACAATTTCATACGATTGCTCGTAAGGTCGAGAATACATCTTGTGTTCCATTTCTGGCTTATACTGCCAAAGTTAATATTTAGGTTAATGGACGCAAGTGAGGTGCCAATTTGACGTTTTTGGGGTTTGAATGAGTCTAAGCGGTTAACAAATCGTAAACGGATCTGGCAGACAATCAGGGTCAAATCGGCTTTGACATCTGGAGGGATTCAAGTTTTGAATCTGGACCCTTTGTGGTACCAGACTTTTCGTCTACGGTTTTGCTATCAACCACCTATTAAATTTTTGAGGTATACCCCATATGAAAATGACAACAGAAGAAGCCTTTGTAAAAGTCTTACAAATGCATGGTATTCAAGAAGCCTTTGGCATTATCGGCTCAGCTTTTATGCCGATTTCTGACCTTTTTCCAAAAGCCGGCATCCGCTTTTGGGACGTGGCGCACGAAACAAATGGCGGCCTGATTTGTGATGGCTACACGCGCTCCACTGGCAAAATGGCCATGGCTATTGCGCAGAACGGCCCCGGCATTACGGGTTTTGTCACCCCTATCAAAACCGCCTACTGGAACCATACACCGATGTTGTTAGTGACACCGCAAGCGGCCAACAAAACCATTGGTCAAGGTGGTTTCCAAGAAGTTGAACAAATGGCTTTGTTCCGTGACATGGTTTGTTATCAAGAAGAAGTGCGCGATCCATCACGAGTGGCCGAAGTGCTTAACCGTGTCATTTTGAAAGCGTGGCGCGGCAGTGCACCTGCCCAGCTTAATATTCCGCGCGATATGTGGACGCAAGTGATTGATATTGAACTGCCGCAAATCGTTCGCATGGAACGTCCTGCAGGTGGGGCGCAAGCGATCAGCAAGGCGGCTGAACTTTTATCTAACGCCAAAAACCCTGTTATCCTTTCAGGTGCTGGCGTGGTGATTGGTGGGGCGATTGATGATTGCGTTGCCTTGGCAGAGCGCCTTGATGCGCCCGTTTGTTCTGGTTATCAGCACAATGACAGTTTCCCCGGTTCTCATCCGCTCGCTGTTGGCCCGCTCGGATATAACGGTTCAAAAGCGGCAATGGAATTGATTGCCAAAGCTGATGTTGTGTTGGCCCTTGGCACCCGCCTAAACCCGTTCTCAACCTTGCCCGGTTATGGCATTGATTACTGGCCTAAAGATGCCAAAATCATTCAAGTGGACATTAACGCAGACCGCATTGGCCTGACAAAAAAAGTTACCGTTGGTATATGCGGTGATGCCAAGCAAGTGGCACAAAGCATTTTGGCACAACTGTCAGCAACAGCGGGCGATGAAGGCCGCGCCGAACGCAAAGCAACCATTCACCAAACCAAATCAGCATGGGCGCAAGAACTTTCCAGCATGGACCATGAAGACGATGATCCGGGCACCTCATGGAACGCAGAAAGCCGCGAGCGCGATGCGGACCGCATGTCCCCTCGCCAAGCATGGCGCGCCATTCAGGCAGGTTTACCTGATGAAGCGATTATCTCAAGCGACATCGGCAACAACTGCGCCATTGGCAATGCCTACCCAACATTTGAAAAGGGTCGCAAATATTTAGCGCCTGGTTTGTTTGGCCCATGTGGTTATGGTTTCCCTGCGATTATCGGTGCAAAAATTGGGTGCCCTGATACTCCTGTTGTCGGCTTTGCCGGTGATGGGGCGTTTGGTATTTCCATGAACGAAATGACCTCGATTGGCCGTAAAGAATGGCCAAGCGTCACCATGGTCATTTTCCGC
>JALWJW010000458.1 GCA_026996935.1 Hyphomicrobiales bacterium | reverse complement strand
GGATGGCAAGGTTCTTGGTACCCGCGTTCTTGTCCATCCTCACTTAAATGAGCAACCGTTTACCCGTTCTCTAAGCGGCGTTTCCATCCCGGAAAACATTAAAAAAGTTAGAATTCGTGCAGGTGATTTGGTCCATGGTTATGGTGGCAAGGAAATCGTCCTTACCCTCGCGAAATAGCCAATTATTCGACAAATTATCAAACTGGTAAAACCTTGCTAAAAAATTGCAGTTTTCAGTAGATATTGCTATTGTGGTGCATGTTAATTCGCGACTGTGATTCTCATGTTTTAGAGTCAATTTCGCTTTAGGGGTTTTTCTGGTTTGACAGACAATAAAAACGATCAAAACGGGGCTAGCGTTCCGCCAGACGAAAATATTTCAAAGATCACCATCGAAGAGGAAATGAAAACCTCTTATCTTGATTATGCCATGAGTGTGATTGTGTCTCGGGCACTGCCTGATGCACGTGATGGATTAAAACCTGTGCACCGGCGCATTTTGTACTCAATGTACGAAAGCGGTTATGAGTGGAATAAACCATACCGAAAATCAGCCCGCGTGGTTGGTGATGTTATGGGTAAATATCACCCCCATGGTGATAGCGCCATTTACGATGCATTGGTCCGCATGGCACAGGACTTTTCTTTACGTTTGCCATTGCTGGACGGGCAGGGTAACTTTGGTTCCATTGACGGCGATCCACCTGCTGCCATGCGTTATACCGAAGTGCGCATGGATAAAAGTGCCACCGGGCTTTTGTCTGACCTCGATAAAGACACTGTTGACTTTCGCGGCAACTATGATGATTCAGAACAGGAACCATCGGTTTTACCCGCACGTTTCCCCAATCTTTTAGTCAATGGTTCTGGCGGCATTGCTGTTGGTATGGCTACAAATATGGCACCGCACAATTTAGGCGAAGTCATTGATGCCTGTGTGGCGCAAATTAAAAATCCTGCTATTACCATCCCCGAACTGATGGAGCATATACCTGGACCTGATTTTCCGACTGGTTCAATGATTTTAGGCCGTTCTGGCATTCAATCGGCCTATGAAACCGGGCGTGGTTCAATTTTACAACGCGGCAAAACCCATGTTGAGGAAATTCGTAAAGACCGCGAAGCCATAATTATCAGCGAAATTCCCTATCAGGTGAATAAAGCTTCGATGATTCAAAAAATTGCTGATCATGTGCGCAATAAACGCATTGAGGGCATTTCCGACATTCGCGATGAATCTGATCGTCATGGTATGCGCGTTGTTGTTGAGATTAAACGCGATGCAATGCCTGAAGTCGTGCTCAATCAATTATTCCGCTACTCACAATTACAATCATCATTCTCAATCAATGCTGTTGCCCTTAATGGTGGCAAGCCCGAATTGATGAATTTGAAAGACCTGTTTACAGCCTTCATCGCATTTCGCGAAGAGGTGGTGACACGGCGTACTAAATTCTTGCTCAACAAAGCTCGCGACCGCGCGCACGTATTGGTTGGTTTGGCGATTGCTGTTGCCAATATCGACGAAGTCATTGCCCTTATTCGCGCCGCACCAGACCCAGCAACAGCACGCGCGCAATTGCTTGAGCGCCATTGGCCGGCGAAAGATATTGCCCCATTGATCGAACTTATTGCCGATCCGCGCCATAGCGTTGCGGCCGATGGCACCTATCGACTTTCAGAAACCCAGGCGCGAGCTATCCTGGAGTTGCGTCTGGCCCGCTTAACAGCCCTAGGTCAGGACGAAATTTCTGATGAGTTGCATAAATTAGGCGAAGAGATTAAAGATTATCTCGATATTCTATCATCTCGTGAACGGGTTATGACCATCGTTACAGATGAATTACTTGAGATAAAAGAAAACTTTGCCACACCGCGCCGCACAGAAATTACCGATTCTGTCGGTGATTTCGATGATGAAGACCTCATCAAAGTTGAAGACATGGTGGTGACGGTAACACATACTGGTTACATCAAACGCGTACCACTCGAGACTTATCGCGCCCAACGGCGCGGCGGTAAAGGTCGCACGGGTATGCAAACCAAAGATGATGATTTTGTCACCAAGCTGTTTGTTGCAAATACTCATACGCCGATGTTATTCTTCTCATCGCGTGGCATGGCCTATAAAATGAAAGTCTGGCGTTTGCCATTGTCAGCACCACAAGCAAAAGGCAAAGCGCTGATAAATCTGCTTCCATTAGAAAAAGGCGAAATCATCACCACAATCATGCCTTTACCGGAAGATGAAACTACATGGTCAGAACTTGATGTCATGTTTGCGACCAACCGTGGTTCAGTCCGCCGCAACAAATTATCAGACTTCACCAATGTTCGCCAAAATGGTAAAATCGCCATGAAGCTCAACGAAGGTGATGGCATCATCGGCGTTGAAACCTGTAGCGAAAATGACGATGTATTGCTAACCACCAAAAAGGGCCAGGCCATCAGGTTTAAAACCACTGATGTGCGCGTCTTTGCCGGACGGGATTCTGTTGGTGTGCGCGGCATTAATCTGGCCGAAGGTGACGAAGTTATTTCACTTTGCATTCTAAATCATCTTGATGTGGAATCCGATGAACGCACCGCTTATATCAAACTTTCACGAGCCAGACGCGGAGAATATGGCGAGGAAGGTGATGCGCCGGAAGAAACAGATATTTCAAACGAGTCCGGGCTTTCCGATGAAAGATACGCGCAAATGGATGAGGCAGAACAATTCATTCTAGCTGTATCCGAAAACGGATATGGCAAACGGTCTTCCTCGCATGAATATCGCGTAACGGGCAGGGGCGGCAAGGGCATTGTTGCTATGGCCACCAGCAAACGCAATGGTGATTTAGTTGCATCATTCCCTGTTGAGTTCGGCGATCAAATCATGCTGGTTACCGATGGTGGACAGCTTATTCGTTGCCCTATTGACGACATCCGCATTGCCGGTCGCTCAACTCAAGGGGTCACTATTTTCGATACATCCAACAAGTCAAAAGTCGTTTCAGTCTCTCACATTTCTGAAAGTGACGATGAAGATGAAGATGAAGATGGCGAAAACACACAAGAAACAGAAGACACCATGCCAGAAGCAAACACCCGGGAATAATGCTCGCGTATAGACCTGGAAAAAAAGGATAAATAACGATGAGCATTGAAATATGGATTACCTATGTCCTTGCCTGTATGGTTATTATTATTGTTCCAGGCCCCACGGTAACGATTATTATTGCCAACTCGGTTCGTCATGGCACACGCGCTGGCCTTGCTAATATTGCTGGCACTCAATTAGGTGTCGGACTGGCCTTGTTGCTTTTAATTGTTGGCTTATCCTCTATTATGGAAGTTATCAGCGAATGGTTTTATATCCTTAAGCTTATTGGTGCGGGATATTTGATTTGGTTGGGCATCAAACTTTGGCACTCAGATGGTGATATAAGCTCACCACAAACCAGCTCACATGCAAAGGGCAGTTTCTTTCTGCAAGGTTTTCTGGTTGCCATCACTAATCCAAAAATCCTGTTGTTTTTCGGTGCTTTTATTCCTCAATTTGTCGATGTGAGTATCAATCCAGTCTTTCAACTAACCATTCTTGGTGCCACGTTCATGCTTGTTGCCTCAATTATTGATGGCGGCTATGCATTTTTAGCGGGAAATGCAGGCAAATGGCTTTCAACGAAAAGAGTTCGCTTTGTCGAACGTTTTTCTGGTACATTGCTCATCGGCGGCGGCATATGGCTTGCCCTTGCTCGCCGTTCGTAAACACTAACATTTTGCTCGCAGGAACAAATTCATGAGCCGTATCGGATTTTACCCCGGCAGTTTTGACCCAACAACAAACGGCCACCTTGATATCATCAAACGATCCGCCAATCTGGTTGACCATTTAGTGCTCGGCATTGGCGTTCATCATGGCAAAAAAGGTTTATTAAGTGTCGATGAAAAAATTGCACTGTTAAATGAGGTGTGCAACGAAGTTCGTCAATCAACAGGCATGACGATTACTGTTGAAACTTTTGATAATCTTGCCGTCGATGCGGCCAAAAAAGCAGGGGCCAGTGTTATTATCCGCGGCCTTCGTGATGCCACAGATTTTGATTATGAAGTCCAAATGGGACAAATGAACGCCGCAATGATGCCAAAGATTGAAACGATTTTTCTCGCCGCATCACCATCCACACGCATGATCGCCTCGTCTTTAGTTAAGCAGATTGCCAAAATGGGTGGCGACATATCGTCATTTGTTCCCGCGCAGGCTATGAAAATGGTCCAAGCCGCGTTAAATAACAATTCTTAAAAGTCACGGAGAAGTAAATGAAACCGTTCAACAAAGTAATGGCAGGTGCCTTTGCCCTTGCAATGTCAGCCAGCATTATGGGCACAACATCTGCAAAAGCTGATTTGGTGATGTCCTTAAAGTGCGGCAAAGTGTATATCAAAACCTTTGACACATTGGCCCCGGCTCACGTTAAACAAATCGAAACCCTTGCCAATAAAGGCTTTTACGATGGCATCGTGTTTCACCGTGTAATTCCTGGCTTTATGGCCCAGACGGGCGACCCAACCGGCACTGGCATGGGTGGCTCAAAACTGCCTAACATTAAAGCAGAATTTAATCGCGTTCCTTTTGATCGCGGCATCGTTGGCATGGCCCGTTCCTCGCGCCCCAACTCAGCCAACTCACAGTTTTTCTTCATGTTCAACAAGGGCTACTTCTTAAACGGTAAATATACCGCTTGGGGAAAAGTCACTAAAGGCATGGATTGTATCGACAAAATCAATAAAGGTGAGCCACCGGCAAACCCTGATAAAATTTTAAAAATGCGCGCTGTTAAATAATCAACGTGCAATCAAATAATAGGAATTAAAATGTCTGATTTAGAAAACACATTATATCTTGAAACAGAAAATGGCCGTGTCGTCATTGAACTAAAACCTGAAGTGGCGCCAGGTCACTGCGAACGCATTAAAGAACTGGCCCGTGAAGGCTTTTACGATGGGCTTGTTTTCCACCGCGTAATTGATGGCTTCATGGCCCAGGGTGGTTGCCCAAATGGCACAGGCATGGGCGGATCTGACAAGCCAGATCTAAAGGCTGAATTTAACCGTGAAAAACACGTACGCGGCACTTGTTCAATGGCTCGTTCGCAAATGCCAGATTCAGCAAACAGCCAATTTTTCATCTGTTTTGGTGACACTGCGTTCTTAAACGGCCAATACACCGTTTGGGGCCAGGTAACAGAAGGCATGGAACACATTGATGCCCTCAACAAAGGTGAACCACCTGCAAACCCAAGTAAAATTGTCTCTATGAAAGTGGCCGCAGACGTTTAAGTATCGTTCTGTGTCAATCTAAAGGAACAAGATTTTGCGCGTAGACGAATTTGATTTCGACTTACCGCCAGAAAATATCGCGCTGCGTCCCGCCAATCCACGGGACGCGGCGCGTTTGCTTTTGGTTACACCAGGTAATGACCAATTGCTAACAGATAAAACCGTCAGCGATTTACCCGATTTATTGCGTGATGGTGATGTTTTAGTTGCCAATGATACCCGCGTTATTCCCGCTAGATTGCGCGGCATTCGCACAGGACGCGGCACAACAACCCCAAAAATCGAAGTCACGCTGCATCAAAAATTAAACGATTTCACATGGAAAGCCTTTGCAAAACCGGGTCGTAAATTAAACCAAGGCGATAATATCGCTTTTGGTTCCCTTGATGAAACCTGCATGGCAAGCAGTTTAAATGCAACTGTAAAAGAAAAAGATGAGGGCGGAGAAATCACCCTTAGTTTTGATGTTTCAGGACCGTTTTTAGAAACCGCAATCGCCACGCACGGCGAGATGCCGCTGCCACCCTATATCGCTTCAAAACGCACCTATGATGAACGCGATGAGCGCGATTATCAAACTATGTATGCGCAGCACACTGGCGCTGTTGCCGCCCCAACCGCTGGTTTGCACTTCACACCCGAGCTGATGAAAAAACTCGATTATCACGGTATCGATGTTGAATATTTAACTCTTCATGTCGGGGCTGGCACATTTCTGCCCGTAAAAGTGGATGAAACCAAAGACCACAAAATGCACGCAGAAAACGGCATTTTGACTCAAGATTTGGCCGATAAATTAAACACCGCAAAACAACAGGGCCGTCGCATCATAGCAGTTGGCACAACAGCTTTGCGCCTGCTCGAAAGCGCTGCGGATGAAAACGGTAAACTGCACACCTTTAACGACAGCACTCAGATTTTCATCACGCCCGGTTACAAGTTCAAATTCATTGATGCCCTGATGACAAATTTTCACTTGCCGCGCTCAACATTATTTATGCTGGTTTGTGCATTTACAGGCTTTGAAAACATGCACAAAGCCTATGCTCATGCTATACAGTCAGGATACAGATTTTACTCTTATGGCGATTCAAGCCTGTTATTTCCTAAGCAAGATTAGACCCTAATCAGATGACCGATACTTTTTCATTCGACCTGTTAAAAACCGATGGCGTTGCTCGGCGAGGCGTGGTTAAAACCCCACGCGGAAATATTCAAACGCCTGCCTTTATGCCTGTCGGTACTCAAGGCACCGTAAAAGCGCTCTATATGGATCAGGTCAAAGAAACTGGCGCTGATATTATTCTTGGCAACACCTATCACCTTATGCTTCGCCCGGGCGCTGAACGCGTTGCTAAACTGGGCGGCTTGCATGATTTGATTAAATGGGATGGCCCGATCTTAACCGATTCAGGCGGTTTTCAGGTTATGTCTTTGGCAAAGCTGCGAAAATTAACCGAACATGGCGTTACGTTTCAGTCTCATATTGACGGCTCAAAACACGAACTAACGCCCGAACGATCAATGGAAATTCAACGGTTACTCGGCTCGACCATTCAAATGCAGCTTGATGAGTGCGTAGGCTTTCCCCACACCCGCGATGATGCAAAACGGGCAATGGAACTTTCGTTACGATGGGCACAGCGGTCGCGAACAGCTTTTGGCGATCAACCTGGGCATGGTTGCTTTGGCATTGTCCAAGGCGGTATTCAGGAAGATTTACGCGAGCAATCTGCCAAGGGTCTTATCGAAATTGGCTTTGAAGGCTATGCGATCGGCGGCTTGGCCGTGGGTGAGGGGCAAGAACTTATGCTTCAAACCATCGAGGTTACGGCCCCGCATTTACCAACCGATAAACCGCGTTATCTCATGGGTGTTGGCACCCCTGAAGATTTGTTGCTATCAGTCGAACGCGGCATTGATATGTTTGATTGTGTGATGCCAACCCGTTCTGGTCGCCACGGTCAAGCCTTCACCCGTTTTGGCAAGCTAAACATTCGCAACGCCAAACACGCTGAAGATTTGCGCCCGCTTGATGAAACCTCAAACCACCCAGCCTTGAATAAATATTCACGCGCCTACATTCATCACCTCGTGCGCGCCAATGAAATATTGGGTATGATGTTGCTGTCATGGGCAAATATTGCTTACTATCAGGAACTCATGGCGGGTATGCGCAGCGCAATTGAGGCGGGAAATTTTCAAAATTTCAAACAACAAACCATCAGTGATTGGCAAAAAGGTAAAACACAATGACCGAAAAAGATGATGATAAAAAACAACTGCCCACCAATCAAACAAAGCCCATCGTGCCATGGGTCATTATGCTCGTAGGCCTTGGTTTACTGGCGTGGTTTTACTTTGCTACTTTACCGGCGTGAACAGGTTTAGTCGCAAATGAAAACATGGATTAAAAGCCCCTTGGCTATTATGGCAAAAGGAGCTGAAAACGGCATTGTCATTGAAAATGGCATCATAGTTGAACTCATCGCGACAGGCAAAACGCCATCTGATCCAATTGATGAAATCTTTGATGCCAGCGATCATGTTATAATCCCCGGGCTTATCAACACCCATCACCATTTTTATCAAACCCTAACCCGCGCCCACCCTGATGCAATCAACAAGGAACTATTCCCGTGGTTGCAGGCGCTTTATCCTGTTTGGGCTAAATTAACCCCGCAGGCCCACCGTTTAGCAACACGTCTTGCATTAACAGAACTGCTGATGTCTGGCGGTACCTGCGCTTCTGACCATCATTATTTATTTCCTGATGGCTTAGAAGACGCCATGGATATTCAGGTTGAAGAAGCCTTAAATGTTGGCGTTCGAATGACCGTTACGCGCGGTTCAATGAACCTTTCACAAAAAGATGGCGGACTTCCACCCGATAGTGTGGTGCAAGATGGCGATGAAATATTGGCCGATTGCGAACGGGTCATCAACAAATATCACGACAACAGCCACGGCGCGAAAATTCAAATTGCACTGGCACCATGTTCACCATTTTCAGTCACCCGTGAACTCATGTCAGGGTGCGCTGACCTTGCGCATTCATGCGGTTGCCGACTGCATACACATTTGGCAGAAACCCATGACGAAGATGCTTTTTGCCTTGAAACATTCGGTCAGCGCCCGCTTGATTATTTAGAAAGCGTTGGCTGGCTTAATGATAAAACATGGCTTGCCCATGGGGTTCATTTCCAGTCAGAGGAAATTGAACGTTTAGGAAAAGCAGGGGTCGGGGTCTGCCATTGCCCAACCTCAAATATGGTCCTCAGTTCTGGCAACTGCCGCACCCACGAATTAGAAGACGCAGGCAGCCCTCTTGGTTTAGGCGTTGATGGCTCAGCCTCAAATGATTCATCAAACATGATGGAAGCTGTGCGACACGCTCTGATGATTAACCGATTAACTTATCT
>JALWJW010000457.1 GCA_026996935.1 Hyphomicrobiales bacterium | reverse complement strand
AATGGTGATAAACACAGCCACACCCAACGAAAACTTAAGACCGCCAATGACCAGTGGGCTGGAATAGGCCGAGCGGGCGATGCCGCCTGAAACTGAAAGCCGCGTATCTGGATATTTGGCGCGAACTGGGTCGATTGCTTTATTTATCACATCGAGCATTGTGCGGGTTTCTGCTGCTGTTCGATTGGGAATATAAACTGTCATCAGCCAGGTTTTATTGTCTTTTGAGACTATGTTGCGTTTGAACCCAGGCGGCAATTGCTCAATAACATTTTCCAGCTTTTCTTTCCCCCCTGCCCAATCCTGGGCCGAAACATAAGAAAAAACAGCGCGAATACCATCAAGTTTTTCAAGTAAACGATGCACGACGACCATGGCTTGTGGCGGTTGTTTTGACGGTGTTTTGGTTTCCACTAAAATATTAAAAATATCTGCACCGCCAAACTTTTTATCGATCTTATCAATCGCGTGATTGGCCGGGCTGGCTTTGCCCAGATAATTTCGATAGTCATAATCTGTTGGCGTATTGAAATAGGCAAAAGTGGTGATCACAAGCACTATTGAGCTGACCAAAACAATTTTACCATTGTGGTTTTCAACCCAGTGCCAGACCATTTGAGAACCACGGTCAAGCTGGCGGTTAAACCAATCTTTTGGCTTTATGTCTTCTGGCTGTTTGGTTTTTAAAATGAGAATGCTTAAAATTGGCACCATGACAATGACAGCAATAAAGGCAAAAAACACAGAAATTGTGCCTGATGCCCCAAAATCGCGAACCGCATTTGATGAAGACAACATCAAACTGGCGCAAGCCACCATGGTGGTAAGTGAAGTCATAGCGCAAGCCGGGCCAACGTCAATGATGGCTTTTCGAACTGCCGCTTTTACCTCTCCCCCATCATCAACCTGACGGCGGATAGTTTGCACCATGTGCAGTGAATCACAAAAGGCAATCACCAGCACAAGGGTTGGCAACACATTATTCATGGCGGTGACAGATTGCCCCGTCAAACCAAACAGGCCTAAAATCCACAACACCGATATGAGAGGCGGCAGGGCTGAAATAAATACGTACCAGAAGTTTCTAAAAAAGATGAAGCAAACCAAAGCCGCTAAAATGGCACCAACAGCGTTGAGCATGTGGACATCTTGATTAAGAGATTTCAGCACATCATAACGAATGGCCATTGGCCCGGTCTCCACGAAAGTTAAACCACTTCCAGGTGAGACAAGGTCAATAACCGCCTGTACAGCTTTTAGAGATTTTTCCGTATCCTCAAGTGAACCATCACCCTTTTTAAAGGCGATAATCATCAGCGATGTTGTTAAATCTTTCGACAGTAATAAATCGCCAATGAGCTGGTGTTTATAGAGTTTTTTCAGCAAGGGGTAGATCTGTTTGGGCGGGGGTAAATCGGCAGGTAAAATTGTTGGCGAATTGCCGTTTTCATCGGCCCGTTCGCGAGCAGAAAAAATGGATGTCACCCCAGTCACACCGTCAATAAACTGAACTTCCAAATGAATGCCACGAATAATTTCAAGCTGCTTGGCAGAATAAGATGCCTGGCTTTCGATCAATAAAACCAATTGCTCGCCGTTTGAGGGAAAGGCCGCTGCTTGACGGTCAGTAGCACGGGAAATTTCGTTGTTTGCACGAAATACCTGGCCTGGATCTCCATCAAACTCAAGCTTGGTCAGTCCGTAAATGGCAATTAAGCAGCTTAAAACCACCAGCGCCAGTGCCGCTTTTGGCCAGCGCAAACACACCAAACCGATTTTTTCCAAGCCGAAACCAAAACGCATGTTGAAACTTTCCTGCTTACAAAGTTTCCAACATTTCACGCACCATGGCAGACAGGCCAATGCGGCGGAACCGTTTGAGGCGTTCAGCTTTTAGAATGGCGGCTATTTCTGATTGACATTCCTGCAAATCGTCATTGATAACGACATAATCATATTC
>JALWJW010000456.1 GCA_026996935.1 Hyphomicrobiales bacterium | reverse complement strand
GCTCAACTTCAGATGTACCAATACCGTGCGCCAACGCACCAAACGCCCCGTGGGTTGAGGTGTGGCTATCACCACACACAATCGTTGTGCCCGGCAATGTAAAGCCTTGCTCGGGGCCAATAATGTGAACAACACCCTGACGCTTGTCATTTTCAGAATAATACTCAATGCCAAACTCAGCCGCGTTCGCTGCCAGCGCATCAACCTGGGTTTTCGCTTCCGGGTCAGAAATGCCCTGACTGCGATCAGTTGTCGGCACATTATGATCAACCACCGCCAATGTTTTTTCTGGCGCATGAACACTGCGGCCAGATGTGCGCAAACCTTCAAAGGCTTGCGGGCTGGTCACTTCATGCACAAGATGGCGATCAATATATAAAAGGCACGTGCCATCATCTCCAACATGAACCAAATGATCATCCCAGATTTTATCATAAAGTGTGCGTGGCGCGGCCATATCGTCGTATTCCCTAAATAATAGAAAAGTCCAAAATAAATTCTGTTGGGTTTTAACGCGATTGAACAAAAAACAAAAGCCAAACTTTATTTCGGCACCTTTCCTTTTTGCATTTAAGCTTTAAAACGTCTCTCAACACAAACCACAACAGTGTGAAAGATGCACCAATGACCAATATCTTATTCGATCTTGATGGCACCTTAAGCGACCCCAAAATTGGCATCACACATTCTGTGCGTTATGCTTTGGAAAAACTGGGCCGTGACGCGCCTTTAAATGACGATGATCTGGCATGGATCATTGGCCCGCCTCTTCTTGCCAGTTTTCAGCAAATACTGGGCAACGAGCAAGACGCGCAAAAAGCATTAAAGCTTTACCGCGAGCGCTTTAGCACCATCGGGCTCTATGAAAATGAAGTCTACGCTGAAATTCCTCAAACCCTCAAAACACTGCAACAACGCGGCAACACTTTATATGTCGCCACCAGCAAGCCACGCATTTATGCAGAAAAAATTATCGATCATTTCAATTTGAGCCATTTTTTCAACAAGGTCCACGGCGCAGAACTGGATGGCAGCAATAGTGAGAAAACCGAACTACTGGCCCACATCATAAAAACCCATCAGCTAGACCCAAGCCAAACCACCATGGTTGGAGATCGAAAATTCGACATCATCGGTGCACACAACAACAAGCTTGCATCAATCGGGGTTCTTTATGGATACGGCAGTAAACAGGAATTACTTCAAGCAGGTGCTCAAAAGCTTGTTGAAACACCCAACCAAATAATTGCGCTCATTTAGGCAACAACAAAAAGGGCCAGAAACAAATCTGACCCTTTTAAAATTCTTCAAACTCGAACCGCCAGCCAAAGACCAGCCTCCAGCGTTTTATTTGTCAGCTTTTTCAGCCGCTTTTTGATCAACTTTAGCACGAGGCGCTTTGCCAGCCATCAATTCTTTAGCTTGCTCAATCCACTCTTCACGCTCTATGCGGCCTTTAAGGTCTAGTTTTGCATCATAATCAGCAACATCATCAGCCGACCATTCAGCGATTTGTTTAAATGATTTAATGCCTTCGCCAGCCAATTTTTTAGCCAACACATCACCAACACCAGAGATCAGAGAAATATCATCAACAGACACTTCAGTTGCTGTTTCTGCGGCAACTTTTTCAATTTCTTTTTTTACTTGTGAGCGTTGCTTTTCAGCAATACGTGCACGTTTACCTGTCAGGCCACGAAGATAATAAAGTTTCGCACGACGCACAGCACCACGACGAAGAACAGTTACACCTTCAACCAATGGAGAATAAAGCGGGAATACACGTTCCACACCTTCACCGTATGACATTTTGCGAACAGTAAAGTTTTCATGGATGCCGCCGCCAGAACGCGCAATCACAACGCCTTCATAGTTTTGAACACGTGAACGGTCACCTTCACGAATGCGCACAGCAACAACAACAGTGTCACCCGGGGCAAAGTCTGGAATTTCGCGTTGGGCGTTAATT
>JALWJW010000455.1 GCA_026996935.1 Hyphomicrobiales bacterium | reverse complement strand
CGAATTGAATCATCAAGGTTATACATTGCCATGGCAACGCCAGAACCGGGTGACTGGAAGACTTCACGTTCGATGACTTGGCCGTCTTCACCTTCAAATTTGATGGTCAATTTACCTTTGCCAGGAAAGCGGAAATCTGTGGCGCGGTACTGATCGCCAAAAGCATGGCGGCCAACAACGATGGGCTGGGTCCAGCCGGGTACGAGGCGAGGGACGTTGTTACAAATGATTGGGGCGCGGAAAATTACCCCGCCTAAAATGTTACGAATGGTGCCGTTTGGTGAGCGCCACATTTTCTTAAGGCCAAATTCTTCAACCCGCTGTTCATCTGGTGTGATGGTGGCGCATTTTACGCCAACGCCGTATTTTTGAATGGCATGGGCTGCATCAACAGTGACTTGATCATCTGTGCGATCGCGCTCTTGAATGCTCAAGTCATAGTAATGCAGGTCAATGTCGAGATAAGGATGAATGAGTTTTTCCTTAATGAACTGCCAGATGATGCGTGTCATCTCGTCGCCATCTAGTTCAACAACTGGATTTTTTACCTTAATCTTGCTCATGAGGGAAAATGCCTTTCAAAACGATCTTGTTTGTTTATCTTTTTGCTACCGGCAGTGTGTAGCAGAGCATCACCGATTGATCAAACGCTACATATGGATTATGCAGCATCTATTATTTGGTACATTGGTACGTGAAATTGGGGATTATTATAAATGTCAGAAAAATCAACGCAATCTGAAGGCGTGCAATCTGCGCCCAGCGTTATTCTGGTGAACCCGCAATTGGGTGATAATATTGGCACGGCTGCGCGGGCGATGGCTAATTTTAATCTGACTGATTTGCGTTTGTTTGATCCACGTGACGGTTGGCCCAATGGGCGGGCCAATGCGGCAGCGGCAAAGGGCGAGTTTATTGTTGATGATGCCAGCGTCCATGACAAGCTGGAAGATGCCATTGGTGATCTCAATTATGTTTATGCAACGACAGCGCGCCCGCGTGATATGACCAAGCCGATTATGACACCACAGCAAGCCGCCCTTGATATGCATGAGCGCATTGCGGGGGGACAAAAGGTTGGTATTATGTTTGGCCGCGAGCGCTGGGGCCTTCACAATGATGAAATTGCCCTGGCTGATTGCATGGTGATGGCGCCTGTTGATCCTTCTTACGCCTCGCTTAATATTGCTCAAGCGGTTTTGTTGCTGGGCTATGAATGGTTTAAACCGATTGCTAAGTCTATCGGCATGGGGACCGATGAGGCGGCGGCTGAATTTAAAACAGGTTTGAAAATGCCTGATACGCGACCTGCAAATAAACAAGAGCTTATTGGTTTGTTTGATCATCTTGAGCGTGAATTGAGCGATGGTGGGTTTTTTAAAACTGAAGAGATTAAACCGCGGATGATGACCAATTTGCGCAATATGATTGGACGCGGGGAACTGACCGAGCAAGAGGTGCGCACCTTTCGCGGGATCATTTCATCGCTGACACGCAATCATAAAACAGGTAAAAACAGGGGATGACTTCTGCTTCACCATCATTTGGACCTCGTATTCTGATTTTTGATTCAGGTATGGGCGGTTTGAGTGTGGTGCAGGCGTTGCGAGAAGTGGCTCCAAATGCTCAACTTGTCTATGCTGCTGACAATGAGGCCTTTCCTTATGGTGACTGGGAAGAGGGCGCGCTGGTTGAGCGGATGATTGAGGTGTTTGGGCGGTTGATTGACCAGATCGAACCAGATGTCATCATTATCGCGTGTAATACGGCCAGCACCATTGGCCTTGAAGCGTTGCGCAATAAATTTGATGTGCCGTTTGTGGGTACGGTGCCGGCGATTAAGCCTGCGGCTAATTTTACCAAGTCTGGCTATGTATCGGTACTGGCAACGCCGGGCACGGTGCGCAGAGAATATACCAAAGCGCTGATTGATACTTATGCCTATCACTGCAAGGTGATGCTGCACGGGGCTGAGAACTTAGCGGCAATGGCTGAGGCCAAATTGAACGGGCAGGGCGTTGATTTAAAGGCGTTGAGATCAGAAGTTGCGCCTGTTTTCGTTGAAGATGAGGGCGGGCGCACCGATGTGGTTGTGCTCGGCTGTACGCACTATCCGCTTTTGTTAGAAGAATTAAAACAAGTCGCGCCGTGGCCTGTTGAGTTTATTAACCCGGCGCCAGCGATTGCACGTCAGGCGATGCGGGTTAAATCGATGACCAATAGGAAGAGTTTATCGTCATGGTCGTTTGAAAATCAGGTTTTTTTGTCTAACAAAAAGCTTGATAATTCTAAAAATGAACAGGCTTTAAACCAGTTCGGGTTTTCTGATACGCATTCATTTGACAAACTTTGTCATTTCCACTAAATACCGCTCAAACGTGATTGCAATGTAATTGCGTGGTTCTGCTTGTCTGTGGGGCATGGTCTTTTCTTTAAATTTTTAAAGCGTTGGATCGGCACCCTGTCAGTTGTCAATAATGGCGGCTCAGGAGGATGAGTTTTTTATAGTGGAGGGGTCATTTCCTCCGCGCCAACTATTTGGAGAATACAATGGGCAAACGCTTAAGTTCAAAATACAAACTAGACCGCCGTCTTGGCGAAAATATTTGGGGCCGTCCTAAGAGTCCTGTTAATGTTCGTGAATATGGCCCCGGTCAACACGGTCAACGTCGTAAAGCTAAACTTTCTGATTTTGGTATTCAATTGCGTGCCAAGCAAAAGCTTAAAGGCTACTACGGCAATATCGGTGAAAAACAATTCCGCGCTATTTTTAAAGAAGCTGTTCGTATTAAAGGCAACACCGCTGAAAACCTTATCGGTCTTTTAGAGCGCCGTTTGGATGCGATTGTATATCGCGCTAAATTTGTGCCAACAGTGTTTGCTGCACGTCAGTTCGTCAATCACGGCCATGTTTTGGTTAATGGTAAAAAAGTTAATATCCCTTCATATCGCTGTAAAGTTGGTGATGTGATTTCTGTTAAAGAATCATCACGTCAACTGCCTTTGGTTCTTGAAGCTGTTGCACTTGCAGAACGTGATACACCAGATTATTACACTGTCGATCATTCTGAGATGTCTGCTACATTCAACCAGGTACCAACTTTGGCCGATGTGCCTTATCCGGTGATTATGGAGCCAAACCTGGTGGTCGAATTTTACTCAAGTTAATTGAGTTTATATCGGTATTTAGAAACCCCGCTTCGTGCGGGGTTTTTTATTGCCAAACTTTTAGAATAACGGCGGTTGTCAAATCAGTGCGACTCCCATAGATTTGGCGACAATAAGATGACAGACTGTCGAATTGGGAGAGGCTGATTGATGCCGCCAAGCAATCTATCTGAAAATAGTCCATTGTTGGAAATCGACGGGTTGTGCAAATCATTTGGTCCCGTTAAAGCGGTGAATGGTATAAGCCTTAATGTGCCTGCTGGTGAAGTCTTGGGATTTCTGGGACCGAACGGGGCGGGCAAGTCTACGACTATGAAAATGGTTGCCGGGTTTTTAGAGCCTGATGAAGGCACGGCCCGTATTTGTGGCATTGATGTTTGTGAGCAACCGAAAGAGGCAAAGCGCCATCTTGGTTATTTGCCTGAAGGAGCACCTGCTTATGGTGAGATGACACCGTATGGTTTCTTAAAGTTTTGTGCCTCAATTCGCGGACTTAAAGGGGCGGCGGGAAAGCAGGCGATTGAACAGGCGATTGAACGCACGGCCCTTGGCCCCGTTGTAAAGCGCCAGATTGATACATTGTCAAAAGGGTTCAAGCGCCGCGTTGGCATTGCGCAGGCAATTTTGCACGAACCAAAAGTCTTGGTGTTAGATGAGCCAACTGACGGATTGGACCCAAACCAGAAGCATCAGGTCAGAGAACTTATTGAGCAGCTTTCAAAAGACCGCGCAATTGTCATTTCAACTCATATTTTAGAAGAGGTTGATGCTGTGTGCTCGCGCGCGGTGATTATTGACCGCGGTGTTGTTGTGGCTGATGGAACGGCAAATGAGTTACGCGGTTTATTAAAAGATGTTGAAAACCCCAGTTTGGAAATGGTTTTTCATCATTTAACCAGTGGCGATGTTTTGCCTGACGTGTCGGGTGAATTGGCAGGGGGTGCCAATGGGTAACGTTTTGACAATTGCTGGCCGTGAATTGCGCGGGTATTTTGGTACACCGATTGCTTATGTGTTTTTGGTGATTTTTGTCATTATGTCCGGTGTGATGACGTTTAATCTGGGTAATTTTTTCGCCCGTGGTTCGGCTGATCTAAGTGCATTTTTTGTTCATGTGCCATGGTTGATGGTGGTGTTTATTCCTGCAATTTCGATGCGGCTTTGGGCAGAGGAACGCAAATCCGGCACGGTTGAATTGTTGATGACGTTGCCAGTGAGCGCAGGTGAGGCGGTGGTGGGCAAGTGGCTTGCCAGCGTTGGGTTTATCGCTGTGACTTTGGCCGCGACTTTTACGTTATGGATAACTGTTAATATTTTAGGCAATCCGGATAATGGGGTTATCGCAGTAAGCTATCTGGCCTCGCTCGGCCTGGCCGCGATGTTGTTGGCAGTGGGGTCTTGCATTTCAGCGTTTACAAAAAATCAGGTGGTTGCCTTTGTGATTGGCGTTGCAGCCAGTTTTATCATTGTCACCAGCGGCACGCCTATCGTCTTGGATGCCGTCAGTGCCATTGCCCCTAAATTTGTAGTGGAGGCGGTTGCCTCACTGAGTGCTTTGACCCATTTTACAGGTGCAACGCAAGGTTTTGTGGCGCTTAGCTCGATTGTGTATGTGGTGTCGATGATTGTGTTTTGGCTGTTTGCAACCGTTGTGGTTTTATCAGCCAGGAAAGCAGATTGAGGTGATGAACTGGTGAGCTGGCTTTCAAAAATATCAAAAACAAAACTATCCTGGTTGGGGCTGATCTTTGCCGCGATCACATTATTTTCGGTCAATATAATTGGCTGGGAAAGTTTGAAACTTTATCGACTGGATGTGACAGAAAATAAATTGTTCACTTTGACCGACAGTACACGCAAGGTGATTGCCGATGTTTCAGACCCGATCACATTGAAGTTTTATTATTCTGATGCTTTGGGCAAACGCGCGCCAGCTTATGGATTATATGCCAGCCGTATTCAGGCGATGTTGCAATACTATTCCAGTCTTTCGAACGGCAAAATTATATTCCAAAAGATTTCCCCACAAGCCTTTAGTGATGAGGAAGACAGAGCCGTTGCTGCCGGCTTAACGGCTATCCCATTGGGCACCACACAAGAAAAGGGTTATATGGCGCTGGTGGGTGCCAACAGCACAGATGATGAGGAAGTTATTCCGTTTATGACGCTCGATCGCGCAGCGTTTCTTGAGTATGACTTGACCAGTATGATCTACAAATTATCTCGTCCGGCGCGCAAAACTGTTGGTTTGATTACCGGACTTGATATGAATGGGCGGATGGGGGCCAATGGCCGGCCTATACCGCCGTGGTTGATTATTGCTCAGATAGAAGAATTTTATAACGTCAAAACGATCCCGCGAGATGCCAAGAATGTACCAGATTCGGTTGATATTTTGATGATGGTGTCTCCCGGTAAAATGTCTGATGAATTGGTTGCTTCTGTTGAGCAATTTGCTTTAGCGGGTAAACCGGTTTTAGCCTTTGCTGACCCGTTTACTGAAACGCGACCAAACAACACGACGGGCCTTAAAAAAGATGGAGCGAATTATTTAAAGCTTCTGTCTGGTTGGGGCGCTGATGTGGTTGCCGATAAAGTGGTGGCAGATCCGCTTAATTCGCGCCGTATTCAGTACAAATCAACCACACAACCAATTGTGGTCAATTATATTGTTTGGTTGTCCTATCTGAAAAAGGCTGGCGTGTTTGATCGCAAAGACGCGGTGTTTTCTCAAATTGAACGGCTTGTTATGGCAACGGCCGGAACGATAAAATATAATAAATCAGCGGGGACGAAATTTAGCGCCTTGATGCGGACAAGCAAGCAAACTGCGCTGTTTTCAACCGATATGATGGTGCCGCCAAACCCGATTAAACTCATCAATAATTTTACATCTGATGATACGTTTAAAGTGCTGGCTGCGCGGTTGACTGGTACGGCACAAGCTGGGTTTATCAAGGGTAATCAAAGCAAGCCTGGTCAAAAAACGCAGGGTGATATTAACGTCATTGTCATTGCAGACAGTGATATGTTGTTTGACAGTTTTTGGGCTCAGGCGCGTAATGTTGGTGGTCGCGCGGTTGTGGTGCCGATTGCCAATAATAAAGATTTGGTTTTAAACGCGCTTGAAAACCTCTCAGGTGGTACGGGGCTTTCTGGGCTGCGGGGGCGCGGGGTGGAAAATAGACCGTTCACGTTGGTCAAAGCCATTCGACAAAAAGCTGAAACCAAGTTCCGCAAGCGCGAACAAATCTTAAATGACAAATTGAAACAAGCGCAAAAAGAGCTGGCTGATATTTCAACCAGAGCCTCAAAAGATCAGGCGATTTTGAGTGATGAAGACAGACAGTCATTTTTGAAAATTCGTAATGAAGTGGTGGCGCTGCGGCGTGATTTGCGCGGGGTGCAACGCTCCTTAAATAAAGATATTGAGCAATTGGAGTTTTGGGTTCAATTGATTAATACGGCTGGCATACCTTTGTTTATTTTGTTCGGCTGGTTGGTTTGGGCCTTGTTTAGACGGCGGCGGGTTGTTTGATGAAAAAAGTATCGGTGATGGATAAATCATTATGACACCAAAACTTGTTATCGCATTGGCATTATCAGCGGGCATTTCAACCGCTGGTGCAGTTTTGGCTTATCGGGCTAATAATGTTTTTGTGCCTGTGGCTGGCGTTGGTGAAAAAGTGTTGGTTGGCCTTGAGGATAAAATCAATTCAGTGAACGAGATCGTTGTAGAGCAGGGGGCAAAGAAGCTTGACCTGATCTTTAAGAACGATGCCTGGCAGGTTAAAAAATCAGGCTATCCTGTATCGCCTAAAAAGGTGCGGACGGTTTTGGTTGGTTTGGTCAATATGACAAAACTGGAAGCCAAAACGTCTAATAAAGATAAATATCTGCTGATTGATGTTGATGCCCCCGGTAAAAAGGGCGGCCGTGGGCGGCAGTTTTCTTTACTCAACAAAGATGGCAAACAAGTTGCGAAAATTATTGCGGGCAAAGTTCTGGTCGGTAAGGAAGGCCCGGGACGCGATGCGCAGTATGTTCGCTTGGCCGGTGAAAAAACCAGTTGGTTGGCGTTGGGTAGCATTTTGGCAACGCCTGAACTACCTAGTTGGGTTAATCCGCGGTTTTTGAAAATCGATGTTGATAGCGTTGTCTCTGGCCGCATTGTTCATTTAGATGGGGAAGTGGTGAGTGTCGTTCGCACCGGGGCTGACCAAAACGGCAGCAGCACTTTTAAATTGCTTAATGTGCCAGAAGGGCGAATGCCTCGATCTTCAACAACGATTAAATTTGTTGCGACCGATCTGGTCAATCTTGATCTGCTTGATGTTCGGCGTAAAAAATCAGATACAAAACCGGTTACAACTGCTTTTGTGGAAATTAAAGGCGGGATGAAACTGAAATTTGAATTGGTTGAAGAGCCAAATTCTGATGGTGGCAAGCCACTTGGGTGGGTTAGTTTTGTGGTGACTGATAAAGGGGATGATCCTGCTAAAGCACGGGCGGTTTCGGCGCGCACACAGGGGTGGGAATTCTTGCTTCCTGATTATAAAGTTGCATCGTTTAAAAAACGCACAGAACAGCTTTTGCAAAAACAGAAAACGGCAAACTAAGAGTTTGCCTTTCAATTATTTTTTGAAAATGTCAGAATTAACTGCGTTTAAACTTTACGCTGGCAACACGATACCAGCTACCTGAGCGTTTAACGCGTGAACAGCGGGCTTTGCCGTCCATCCATTTGTTAAGCACAATACATAGAACACCATTTCTAACGCTCCATCTGCCACGATCTTTTTGATTGCCCATGGTGCCGTGTAAACGGCCAGAGCGGAAGGCTTTAAATTTGATGGAAACAAAACCGTTGACGACAGCTTTAAAGCTACCGGGAAACAATGCCTTGATTTGTTTGGTTGTCATTGCTTCACCGGCTGAGGCAGATGTTGCCATTGGCGCGGTGAACATGAAGACAGCCAGAACCAGCATGATGATTTTATTTGTAGAACGGAACATTTTATTTCTCAGTATTAGTAGAATTGCCAACTCAGCTTTTGAGTAAACAAATAATATTTAATTTGTTGTTGAAACGATTTGAACGCGTGGTTCATCTTTCATGGCCGTGCTTGTGATAGGTAAACATGGCAACTTTTAGACTGCACCCCGCGGCGAAATGGACTACAGCTAAAGTGGTTAATGATTGGTTGCCGGTTTTAAGAAATAAATCTGCGAAGGGCATTTGGTGAATACGCATATTTTAATTCATACGGGGTTTGATTTTTTAGCCTCTGTGTCGTCTTTATTAATGACGCTTTTTGTTTATCGCTGGCGGCTATCTGATCGCGCAACGGGGCTTGAAATTGGCGGCGGTGGTTATGTTGGTGCCATGCTTTTGGGCGCAGTTATTGGCGGTTTTGGCGCTGGAACGGCTAATTTGTGGCTCAGTGGTATTGATGGGGTGGGGCGCTCGATTGTCGGTGCCTTTGCTGGCGCTGTTTTGTTTGTTGAGTTGTTTAAGAAATGGAGCGGCCTGAAAGGTTCAACGGGGCTGTTGTTTGTGCCTGCCTTTGTCACATCTGTGGTGATTGGTCGCTGGGGGTGTTTCCTTTCTGGACTGGACGATCAAACTTACGGCATTGCCTCA
>JALWJW010000454.1 GCA_026996935.1 Hyphomicrobiales bacterium | reverse complement strand
AGCCCTTACAGTGATGGCAGAAAAGACCGGCAAATATGAAGGTTTTGGTAAAGTACTCGGCCTAGGTTCGCGCCTCATGTGCGAGAAATATGGCCACCCTGAAATTGCCATGCATGTAAAAGGGCAAGAGTTCGCTGGCTATGACAGCCGCGCCCTGCAAGGCATGGGGCTTGGGTATGCCACGTCAAACCGCGGGGCGTGTCATTTGCGCCATGATACCTTTGGCCCAGATATGGAAGATCAAACGGGCGCGAATAAAGCCAAACCGTGTAAGGTTTCACAAGACTATATTGCGTTTTTGGATTCAACTGGCTTGTGCCTATTCACTTCTTCTGCGGGTATGAAAAAGCCGATGTATCACGAGCTGTTAAACACCGCTTGCAATCACACATGGAGCGAGCAAGACCTTGATACAGCAGGTGAACGCATTTGGACGTTAGAGCGGATGTTTAATCTTACTGCCGGGCTAACTGGTAAAGATGACACCTTGCCCAAACGTCTGCTAGAAACGCCTGCGCCATCAGGAACAGCAAAAGGCCATGTATCGGAACTGTCAAAAATGCTGCCTGAGTATTATGACTATCGTGGCTGGGATAAAAAGGGAGTGCCAAGCGATGATACTTTAGCTCGCCTCGGCTTAAACGACTAGGACATGAAAATTCATTTTAAAACCTCCAGTATCTTTGAAGATATTCTGCCCGAGGGATCAAAAGATGATGAAGCCATGATCGAGGTTGATGATGGTTCCACCCCGGTTGATGTGATGAACAAGCTGGGCCTGCCGCTTGATGAATTTTATCTGGTCATTCTCAACGACACGGTGGTGCCAAAAGCTGAGCGCGCCACAACAGTTTTGAGCGATGGTGATACACTTGGAATTTTTCCACCGCTCAAAGGGGGATGAGTAGCTTCTGTCACGTTTAATAAATTCATTTCAACGCGGCGCTAGCTTTCAAAAACGTCTATATCAAAATCTTTCATCTCATCTAAATACTCTTGCACAGTAATAAACCCGACACACGGCAGCGCCCCTGGTTGACTAAAAGTTCGCAAGGCTATTTTCTCGGCCAATATTATGGCTGGAATGGTTGGGATATGAGGGCCGTCACCATTTTTGGCGATAATAAACCATTTGCGGGTAAGCGGTTTTCCTTCATGGTCTAACCCTGACAATATGACGTGCATCCCACCATCAGCACTGCCAAACCGATTAAACCAGTTGCTGGCGATGAGTAATGGTTTTGAGAACTTTGGTAAGTTTAGCGGCAGACCAGCGCGCACCAGCCAGGACAATGCCCAAAGGCCTAAATGCAGGTAAGGCAATTCTAACCCTGCTGAAAATTGAATTTTTTCAATACCATATTTTTGCGGCAGAATATCAAGATCGGGAATATCACAATTGGCCATCCAGCGCTTGCCCAGCACGGGGTATTGCTGGCGATAAATTCCCTGCCACCCGTAATTTTTTGACCGCATGCCTTTAAACGGTTTAAGCGCTTTGCCGACATAAGACATGATGCCTCTTGTTGTTGCCAAGCCGCGTTCTGCCTGTTGCCCAGGGCTTATGCCATAAACCATTGAGTGGATGAGCGAGAAATCATCTTTGTATTTTTCAACTACTGCCGAAGAAAGCCCGGGGACCGTGCTCGCCCCTGATATAATGGCGACACCAGCCTGTTTTGCCTGATCGTTAAGCTTGGAAATTCCCGTTACAAAATCGCGTCCGTCTGCCAAGTCAATATAGTGGACACCGTGAGCAATACAGCTTTGAGCCACGCCATAATCAGCCGACTGAAACGGGCCGCAGGTATTGATGACAATTTTAGGCACTAGCTTTTTCAATTGAGCCGGCAAATCATCTTTGACATCAAAAACGGCGTATGAGGCTAAATCGCCCAATTGGTTTTTTAATTGTTCGGCCTTAGCCTTTGTTCGGCCCGCAATAATTACTTTCAACCCTTTGGCGACCAACGCA
>JALWJW010000453.1 GCA_026996935.1 Hyphomicrobiales bacterium | reverse complement strand
GCTTTGCCAAGGCGGGTGCGGGTGAGAAAGTAATGAAGAGAAATGACAGCAACAATGAGGAACAAGACCAATAATATTTGTGGTTCTGTAATGAAAATTTTGCGACTGGCGGCTTCAAATGGCAGTTTTATCCGAAAAATGTCCTTGCTTTCGGCAAAGAAAAAATTGCGCGATGAGGTGCCTGCAAATAGGCGTAATACGCCTTGGATCATTAAGGTCACACCAATGGAGGCAATGACCATAACAACGGGTTTGACGTTATTTTCGCGCAAAGGTTTATAAAATGCTTTATCAAGGCTGATAGCAAAAAGAGCGGTGATTACCATGGCAACGGGCATAACCACAAACCCTGTTGGCAGCCCGACATATCCGCCAAGGTGAGGGAAGGCGACAACGAGGACATAGCTCATAAATGCGCCAAAGGTCATAATATCGGCATGGGCAAAATGAGAAAAGCGTAAGATGGCAAAGACCAGGGTCACACCAATGGCACCAAGGGCGTAAATGGAACCAATGACGGTGCCAGAGACGATGACTTTGTTAAAAAAGAAGATGAGTTCGTTCATTTTATCACCCGCCCAAAAAACTTTTTGCGACTTCAGGGTCTGCTAATAGGGCAGCGCCTGTGTCTGTGTATCTGTTGCGTCCTGCTGCCAGCACAAAACCTTTATGGGCAATGGCAAGGGCCTGTTTTGCATTTTGTTCAACCATTAAAATGCCAACCCCTGATTTGTTGATTTCTACCACGCGATCAAAAATTACATTCATAAAGCGTGGTGATAGGCCTGCGGTTGGTTCATCAAGCAGCAATAGTTTTGGTTCTGTCATCAGGGCGCGGCCCATGGCGACCATTTGGCGTTGACCACCTGAAAGCTCGCCGGCCGGTTGATTGCGCTTTTCGGCCAGATCGGGAAAGTATCCATAAATCTGATCAATCAGATGGCTGAAATTATCGCGGCGAACAAAAGCCCCCATTTCCAGATTTTCAAGAACCGTCAATGATGGAAAAATATTGTGTTCCTGTGGCACAAACCCCATGCCGGCGCGGACCAGTTTTTCAGGGGCAAGATTGGTAATGTTTTCACCGTTTAACAGCACTTCCCCCTCGGTGACATTCAATAAACCAAAGACTGCTTTTAATGCGGTTGATTTACCTGCGCCGTTTGCGCCAATAATTACCCCAATTTCATTGGACTGAATGGACATATCAATGCCGTTGAGAATATTCATGCCGCCATAGCCGCCATGCAGGCCTTTTGCATCAAGTAAGGTCATTTTGTCACCTCTTGAGGCGCTGATGTTTGGGCAGGTGGCGCATGGTCGGGCGGGGAGCCGAAGTAAGCTTCGATCACTTCGGGGTTGTTGCGAATGTCGGTGATGTGGCCTTTGGTCATAACGGTGCCTTGGGCCATAACGATAACGGGATCGCAGAGTTTGGCGATCATATCCATGTCGTGCTCGATCACGAAAAACGTGTAGCCAAGTTCTTTGTTCATGCGTTGAATATTATCGGTCAAGCTTGAAAGTAGGGTGCGGTTTACACCGGCTGCGACTTCATCAAGTAAAACGGTCTTGGCATCAATCATCATGGTGCGGCCAAGTTCCAGCAATTTTTTTTGCCCGCCTGATAGGTTGCCGGCAAGTTCGTTACGAATGTGATCAATGGCCAGAAAGTCTATAACCTCATTGGCGCGGGCTTTTATTTCGGCCTCGCGATCGCGTACCATCGATGGGCTAAACCATGCGTGCAGCAAATTTTCACCCGGTTGGTCGCCTGGCACCATCATTAGGTTTTCCATCGCTGTCATGTTAGAAAATTCATGCGCAATCTGAAAAGTGCGCAGTAATCCTTTGCTGAAAAGCTTGTAGGAAGGGATGCCAGTAATATCTTCATCGCCTAGAAATATTTGGCCACTGGTTGGGGCAAAGGTGCCGGCAACCATATTGAATAAAGTGGTTTTTCCCGCACCATTGGGG
>JALWJW010000452.1 GCA_026996935.1 Hyphomicrobiales bacterium | reverse complement strand
AAGCGAACCTGCCGCAGCATTGCGCGGATTGGCAAAAACTTTACCGCCCACTTGAATCTGTTTCTCATTAAGCGCCGCGAAGTCTTTGTTTGACATATATATTTCGCCGCGCACTTCAAACACATCGGGAAAGTCGCCAGCCGTAATCTGCTTAGGCAATTCATCAATGGTCAGTACATTTGCCGTTACATTTTCCCCTTCTGATCCATCGCCACGCGTTGCAGCCTGCACCAGTTTTCCGTTTTCATAACGAATGGAAATCGATAAACCATCAATCTTGGGTTCAGCGGTAAAGTCCAATTTTGCCGATTGGTCCAGTGATAAAAACCGCCTGATCCGCGCGTCAAACTCAACCACATCTTCATCACTAAAAGCATTGCCCAGCGACAACATCGGCACCGCATGAGTTACCTTTTCAAACCCACGCGAAACCTTGGTCCCAACCTTTTTAGACGGGCTGTCATCGCGCACTAAATAAGGAAACCGCGTTTCAATACGCTCATTTCGCTGCCGTAAAGCATCATAGGCCGCATCAGAAATTTCTGGATCATCATCAGCGTAATAACGCTTGTCATGTTCGCTAATTTCTGCCGCCAATCGTTTAAGTTCACTAGCCGCCTGATCTTCGTTTAACGCTTCAACATCAACATTGGAAAAATCACTCATTGACCGCTCACCATCAAGCGATCTGCCTGCGCGCGTGCTTCATCTGTCACAGAAGCGCCCGATAACATACGGGCAATTTCTTCACGTTTTTCATCACCCACGAGTCGGGCAATTTTCGTAACCGCTCGCTCATCATCACCGCCAACCTGAGAAAATTTAGAGATCAACATATGATCGTCTGCCCGTGCCGCCACTTGCGGGGAATGGGTAATCGCCAACACCTGCAAAGCTTTAGAAAGCTGACTCAAACGCTTGCCAATCGCATCAGCCACCGCACCGCCAACACCAGTATCAATTTCATCAAAAATCAATGTCGGGGCCGAACTGCACGATGCCAAAACAACCTTCAGCGCCAGCATGAACCGCGATAGTTCCCCACCTGAAGCAGACTTAATCATCGGCGCAACGGGCGCACCAGGATTTGCCGCAACCATAAACTCCACCCGATCAATGCCCTTTGGTCCGCATTTTTCCTCATTTGCCTCAATCATGGTTTCAAACCGCGCCTTTTCCAATCGCAAAGGCGGCAACTCAACCATCACCGCTTTATCAAGACGCGAGGCAGCCTTAACCCGCGCTGCGCTCAATGTTCGTGCCTTTTCCAAATAAGCATTAAGCGCCACGGCTTCTCGTTTTTGCAACTGGGCCAATAAATGCTCACCATTCTCAATGGCGTTCAAACTGTTTTCATAACGCTCTAACAAAGCGGGTAGTTCATCAACCGTGGTTTTGTGCTTGCGCGCCATCGCCCGCAAGGCAAACAAGCGCTTTTCGGCCTCTTCCAACACATCAGCATTAAACACAAATTGGCCAGCGGTGGCATCAAGCACCATTCGCGCTTCGTTCATTTCCACTACAACCCGATCAAGCGCCTTGCACGCCTCATCCAGCCGCCCGCCAGCTTCCTCGCGGCGCATCTCCAGCTTTCGCAAAACCGCATTGAGCTTGGCTTCTAACGTACCATCGCCGCAAAGTGCTCCTTGGGCATTTGAAACCAGTTTAGAAAAACCTTCAGAATGCATCATCACCTGACGTGTATCTGCCAGTTTTTCTTCTTCGCCTTCAACGGGCGCAATTTCCTTAAGTTCAGTAACCGAATGAGCCAAAAACGCCTGTTCAATTTCAGCCCGTTCAAGCTGCACCTTATGTGCATCCAGTTCGGCTCGAATACTTACTAATTCATCAAATAACGCACTGACTTTGGCAACCTGTTTTTCCAACCCGCCAAAAGCATCAAGCAAAACCCGATGGCCCGATACATCAACCAACGCCCGCGCCTCGTGCTGCCCATGAATTTCACACAAAAGAGAACCGATATTTTTAAGAAGAGAAACACTCACGGGCTGATCGTTAATAAGTGCACGGCTGGCCCCGTTTTTGTTTTGCACCCGTCGCAAAATCAGCTCATCACCGCTTTCAACGCCAGCCTCATCAAGTAAACCATTGATAAATTCATTATCAGGCAGATAAAACGAAGCTGTCACAATGCCTTTATCAGCACCCGCACGCACCAAACCAGCATCACCGCGAGCACCAAGGGCCAGCCCAAGGGAATCAAGCAAAATAGACTTACCCGCCCCCGTTTCGCCCGTCAAAACGCTCAAGCCAGAATCCAATTCCAGATCCAGCTTTTCGATCAACACAATATCTCTGATACTTAAACTTGTTAACATAGGCTTCTTATAGCTGATTCACAGCGCCCACTTAAGCCCTAATCCCCGCCCGGGTTTTTGCCTGTTGAGAACCACACTGGTCACTGCGCAACCTTCGCAATAAATTGCAAAATTGTTGTTTCAAGCCAGCTATCTTGGCCCGTTACTTTAAGGCTAAAAAAATCAACCACCAGTAATTGATTTTACCGCTTTGGAAATCCAACTGCTTTTGTTTTCAACAGGGCTTAGGCCTTGGCCAGTAAGCAGTGCATAAGCATCTTTATACCAGATGCTATTGGGATAGTTATATCCAAGCACGGCAGCCGCTGTTTGGGCTTCAGAACGCACTCCAAGAGCCAGATAAGTTTCGGTTAAACGATACAAAGCCTCAGGTGTGTGCGATGTGGTCTGATACTCCTTAACCACCGTTTTAAAACGGTTGATCGCAGCAAGATAAGCTTTTTTCTTTTCGTAATAACGGCCAATTTCCATCTCTTTACCCGCCAGGTGATCTCGAGCCAAAACAGCTTTTGCCTGCGCATCACGTGCATAAGGTGTTCCCGGATACCGCCGTGCCACTTCATCAAGCGATTCCAAAGCTTTACGGGTTGAAGTCGCATCGCGCGTGACTTCGCCAATTTGCTCATAATAACTAACCGCAACAAGATAATGAGCATAAGCGGCATCACGGTGGCCAGGGTGCAGGGTCAAAAACCTTTTGGCCGCATTAATGGCTTCGGGATAAGCATTGCGTTGATATTGTGAATAGGCCTGCATAATCAACGCCCGCGTTGCCCAACTGGAATAAGGGTGTTGACGTTCAACTTCTGCAAATTTTTTCGCTGCCGTGCGATATTGCTTGTCTTTCATCTTAGCCAGACCGGCATTATATAATTTAGCAACTGGTTCTGTCTCATCCGCGGCAACAAGATCTGGCGAAATAGCATCACCACTGCCTGTAGTACTGCTCGTCTTTTTGCTTTTGCCAATGAAATAATCACCTATTCCACCGCCTGAAAGACCCGAAGTATCCACGCTGCTGCAACCGCTCACGCCAACCGCGAGCATAACAGCAAGGCTAATTTGGCAAATTGTTTTACTTTGTATTTTCACAAAACCCACGCATATTTTAATTTGGCTTAATATGGTTTACGCGATTGTTGCAATCGATACCAGCCGATAAACCAAATTTTATTTTACACTCGATTGATAGATAAGAAAAAATCGGCGGAAATGTGACCGCCGATTTCTTAGTTTGATAACAATTTAATAAAAGCTTCAAAAAGCCTTAGTTTGCCTGCCGCCGCAAGAAGGCCGGAATTTCTAATTCATCATCTTCTAAAGCGGGGTCAATCTCGGTTTGAAGCTGATGAACATTGCCCGGTTGAGGCGCGCTCTTGGCGCTCATTGGCGGGTTTGCGGGTGCTTTTTGAACTACAGCAGGTTCTTGCGGCTGCTCAACAGGGGCAGAAGAACGCGAACCCAAGCCCACACTGGCAAGGCGCTCAAGCAGCCCTTTGCGTTTCTTTTGAGCTTGATCTGCAATGTTATTCACTTGATTGTGACGTGCTTCTAATTGTTGACGTGCAATCGGCGGAAAATCTTCTTTAGCTGGCATTACCGGTGCCGTTTTTGCCACTCGCGGTGCCATTGGTGCTGCTTGAGGTGCTGGCTGAGTCGCGGTCAAAGGTGCCGCTGGTGCTGCATGGGCGGGCGCAGTTTCAACTGGCGCTTCCAAAGGTGTTTCCTCAAACATTTCAGGTTGAACAGCATCAGCTTGTTTAACTTCCACTCTTGCAGCAGGTGCAGCAGCAACTTCCGCAGGCTTTGCTGCTGGTGTTGAAGGTGCAGCCAACGGATTAACCGCCATGCCATTTAAACCATAAGTACTTTGAGTTGCTGCAGATTCAGTAACAGCTTCACCATCACCAAGCTCATCTTCTTCCAAAGTCAAACCGGTTGCCACAACAGAAACCCGCATTGTACCTTCAAGGCTTTCATCAAAGGTTGCGCCAAGAATAATATTAGCTTCCGGGTCAACTTCTTCGCGAATACGCGTTGCTGCTTCATCAACTTCATAAAGCGTCAAATCGTTACCACCGCAAATTGAAATTAACAATCCGCGAGCACCGCGCATTGAAACATCATCAAGCAGTGGGTTTGCAATCGCAGCTTCTGCCGCTTCAATGGCGCGTTTTTCGCCACTTGCTTCACCTGTGCCCATCATCGCTTTGCCCATTTCAGACATGATTGAACGCACATCAGCAAAATCAAGATTGATTAAGCCTTCTTTTGTCATCAATTCAGTAATGCTGGCGACACCGGAATATAACACCTGGTCAGCCATGGCAAATGCGGCAGAGAACGTGGTTTTCTCATTGGCAACACGAAATAAATTCTGGTTTGGAATAACAATCAGCGTATCAACATTTGCCGCTAATTGCTCAATGCCACGCTCGGCGGTTGCCATGCGGCGTTGGCCTTCAAAGTGAAACGGCTTGGTCACAACACCAACGGTTAAAATACCCTGCTCTTTAGCAGCACGCGCAATAACCGGTGCAGCACCTGTTCCCGTACCCCCGCCCATGCCGGCGGTAACAAAAACCATATGAGCACCAGCCAACTGGTCCATAATTTCCGGCAAGGCTTCTTCAGCCGCACCCGCACCTACTTGTGGTTGTGATCCTGCACCCAGACCTTGTGTCAAAGCATTGCCCATTTGAATGCAGCGTTCTGCAGAGCTTTGAGTTAATGCCTGCGCATCAGTATTAGCTACAACAAATTCAACGCCTTCTAAACGGCTTTCGATCATATTGTTGACAGCATTGCCACCTGCCCCACCAACACCAAAAACAGTGATGCGCGGTTTAAGTTCAGCTAGGTCTGGTACAGTTAAATTGATAGTCATTGTGTTGATTCCACGAATTAGTTCCCCGATTGGCCCTATCATGGTTTCCTAACTCATAACAAATCGTTAACAAGTACTTACTTTGATCAATTAAATTGAATCAATATGAAGCCCCGGCGCAAGTTTTTGTTAATAGACAAAAACACTATTTAAGGTTTTGAAACAAAAAATGGCCCCGTATCTATATCGATACGAGACCATTATGCAGACCTTCAGGTCCACCGCAAAAATTTTTGGTTTAAAAACTTTCTTTAATCCAACGCCCAACCCGGTTGAAATAATTGTTAGAGTGTCCTCCCAACTCGCCAAACTCCATCATTTGTGAAGTGTGACGATCAGGCGACAACGCATAATTCAACAAACCCGTTGCCACAGAAAACGCCGGCGATTTACTCGACTCAGGCAACCCTTGAAGCGAATGAGGATTGGCAATACGAACATTACGCCCCATAATTTGCGCACACGCTTCACGCATACCGGTCAATTGCGCCCCGCCCCCGCTAAGTACAATTGTACGTCCAAGCTTATTGGCAACTGGTGATGTTTCCAGTCGCTCTTGTACCATTTCAAAAATTTCTTCCAGCCTCGGCCGAATAATCCCTGTCAGCATAGAACGCGGCACCTGATTGATTTTATCAACCCCGTTCTCACCCAACAATGGAACCGACACAATTTCGCGATCATCGTAAATTGAAGGCAGCGCACTGCCATACAAAACTTTCATCCGCTCTGCATGGGCAATTGTTGTGGTTAGACCACGTGCCAGATCTTTTGTAATATGATGGCCACCAATCGGCACCACATCGCCATAAATCAAATGCCCATCATAAAACACACCAACTGATGTGGTCGCTCCACCCATATCAATAAGCGTCGTTCCCAATTCCATTTCATCATCGACAAGAACAGATTTTCCCGCCGCATATGGGGCAATAACAAAACTGGCAACGCTCAAATGACAGCGCTCAATCACCATGGCCAAATTACGCATTGCGCCAGGTTCCACCAAAACCGCATTAACATCAACGCCAAGGCGGTCACCATACATCCCACGCGGATCACGCACACCCTTGGCATCATCAATGTCAAACTGAACAGGACTGGCATGTAATAAAATACGGCCATCAAGCTGGGCATTGCGCATCGCATTGCCAATCACTTCATTCACATCATTTTGATCAACAGTTTCAGACTGAACCGTCCTGTAGCCGCTTAAACTAACACTTTTAGGTCGCCCGCCTGACACATTGACGTAAACCTCACTAATGGAAGTCTGAGCCATTCGCTCAGCCGAATCAACCGCCAATCGGATCGAGCGTTCAGCCTGATCAATGTCTGTAACAACACCACCACGCACACCATTTGCAGCATGATGACCAACCCCCAGAACGCGAAGAACAGGTTGTTTTGATTTTTTTTGCGGAGACTTTTCAACCCGCGCAATCAAACAGCAGATTTTTGTACTACCCACATCAAGAGCAGTGACAATTTGTGATGTATAAGCAGGTTTTACCCCGTCTTTAGAATTTGCACTGTGTAACGGAACTACATTCATACGCTTTACTAACCAACTCTTGCTCGCTTTAACGCTGCGAGATTTTTACTCTGTCCTTTTTGGTTTTAAGGGGTGAAATAATCACACGCCCGTCAAACCTGAAATCAACCCAGGCAACAGCTTTATTTTCCAGATCCGCTGATTTGCTAAATTTCACAAACCGATCAAGACCTTTTGCCAAACCATTTTTTTTGCCGTTAAGTTCATTACCATCTTCAGGCAATAAAACCTTCATACCATTGGCCAAATAAAGGTTCCAACGCCGCTTACCAATGCGACCTGCTGCAACGACTTTAGATTTTAACCCACCATGCACTTCCATATGGTTAACAAGTTCAAAAACTTTCTTTTGCGCTCCCGCACCTGTGATCAGCATCAGACCTTTGACATCACGCGGCTCAACCGTTGTAAAAGCAGCCCCTGTTTTATCAATGACATACAAATCACCATCACGTTGCCAAATCGCATATGGCACCCGTTCAACAATGTCAATTTCAAGCTGGTTGGGATAAATCCGCCGCACTTCAGCGTTTTTAACCCAGTCCACTTTTTCCAGCACGGCTTTGGCATCGCGCGGGTCAAAACCAATCAGCGAGTCATTGGGCCGAACCCCAATGGCATTCAAAACCGCTGCCGGCCGTTCACGTTTAAGCCCGGCAATACGAATATCTTGCGCCGCATAGCCAAACTCTGCCGCAATTTTCCCGCGCAAATTAAACAAAGGACTGTTTGGGTTGGTAATATGCCCCCCATCAATCAACCCGTAGGCAATTGTTGAAAACAAAAACCCGACCGCCCCGGCGCGAGCCAGCCCACGCCACAATAAAGAGACATCTTTAAACTTTTTCGGTTTTTTCGGAAACTTTTTACGTTTGATTTCAGGTTTCAAATTCATCATCATAACTACCTATCCAATGATGCGTCTTGCACCATCCAGTTGGCCAACTCAGCAAATGAGTGACCGGAATGTTCTGCCAGTTCCGGCACCAAAGATGTTGGCGTCATACCAGGTTGTGTATTAACCTCAAGGCAAATCAACTCACCATCAGAGCCGGCTGAATCATCAAAACGAAAATCAGCCCGCGACACACCACGACAACCAAGTGCAGTATGCGCTGCCAATGAATATTGTTGAATTTTGCGATAAATACTTTTGGGAATTTCAGCAGGCAGAATATGCCGCGAAGCCCCTTCTTCATATTTAGCTTTATAATCATAAAACCCGTTCACAGGTTCAATTTCTGTTACACCCAACGCCACATCATGCATCACCGCGCAAGTTAATTCCTTACCCTGCACATAGCGTTCGATCATCACAAACTCGCCATATACATCACGCTGCTCAAGCAATTCCTGCGGAGGTTCTTTCATCCCGCGTGTCACCACTTGCACACCAAAGCTGGAACCTTCAGCCACAGGTTTAATCACATAAGGGCGCAGCATTTTATGCACTTCTGCCGCTTCTTCAATCGGCACCACACGGCTATCTGCCACAGGCACGCCAGCCTCTTTAAAAATGCCTTTGCACTTGTGTTTATCCATCGCCAAAGACGATGCCAGAACCCCTGAATGCGTATAGGGAATTTTCAGGGTTTCCAAAATGCCCTGCACCGTACCATCTTCACCCCACTTACCATGCAGCGCATTAAACGCCACATCGGGGCGCATCTCGTTG
Source organism: Hyphomicrobiales bacterium (assembly GCA_026996935.1). Lineage (GTDB taxonomy): Bacteria > Pseudomonadota > Alphaproteobacteria > Rhizobiales > Aestuariivirgaceae > JALWJW01. Next base: position 437 of record JALWJW010000452.1, on the reverse strand, counting down.
AGCACTTGGCAAATGTCAGGTTTGACATCAATTTGCGTCACTTTAAAACCGGCTTCCTCCAAAGCTTTGGTGCAGGCCCGGCCCGTTGCAATGCTCACATCACGTTCTTTAGACCATCCGCCCATCAACACCGCAACATGAGTCGATTCAGGACGGCGTTTATTATATTCAGCATTAAAGCCCATCTTTTGCCACTCCTATTCGGCGGATTTCCCAATGCAAATCAACGCCTGATGTTTCCTTAACTTTAGCGCGTACTTTTTCGCCCAAAGTTTCAATATCATTGCCCGTTGCCTCGCCCTCATTAATGAGGAAATTGCAATGCATTTGCGACACCATCGCCCCGCCAACACGCGCCCCGCGCATACCCGCTTTATCAATCAACTGCCATGATTTATTGTTTGGCGGATTTTTAAACGTAGACCCACCCGTACGAC
>JALWJW010000451.1 GCA_026996935.1 Hyphomicrobiales bacterium | reverse complement strand
CTGCACATCATGCGAATGCATGTCTTCGACATGACGCGCGGCGCATAAGCGCCGAGGTCCGTCGGGCCTAGTTTTAGAAATCCATGACTTGGGTCCAACGTGTAGCTGGAAATTTTCCGTAAACTTCAGTGGAGGAGCGCAGCGAACGACTAAGCGCGACTGCGCTTCGGCGCTTATGCGCCGCGCCAGTGCAGCATACGGCGAAAGCCGTTAGCGTGAACGGAACCTCTAAAACCCCATCCGCAAACACATCACTCCCCAGTTTCGATCTTCACTCACCCACCTTAATCACCGTGCCTTCGCGGCGTTTGTCGGCGCCACCGTCTAGGCCGTTGGGCGTAATGCGGATGCCGTGCAGGCCGCTGGTTATTTTGCCGATGCGGATTTTGTGGCCCATGGCTTTAAATTGGTCGGCAAAGTTTTCAGCATTGGTGCCTTTTTCCAAATCGGTAATGCGGTTGCGGTTGTGCACATTGCCTAAATCAAATGAGGCTTGCATCGGTAGGTTCCAATCAATCACACCAATAATTGCGCGGGTGACAAATTCAATAATGCGACTGCCACCGGGTGAGCCAAGCGTGGCATAAAGCGACCCATCGTTATTGAAAATCATGCTTGGCGACATAGAAGAACGCGGCCGCTTACCACCCTCTACGCGGTTGGCAACTTTGAAGCCGTTTTTAACAGGCCTGAACGAGAAGTCGGTCAATTGACTGTTGAGCACAAAACCACCGACAATAATATGAGAGCCAAACCCGCGCTCAACCGATGTGGTCATAGAAACCGCATTGCCATCCCCATCTATAATGGATAAATGGCTGGTGCCATATTCGCGTTGTTTAATCCCCGCCGTTTTCATGAACGCCAGCTCAGCCCCTTTAGGCGCGCCCGGTTTCACCTTGCCCATATCTTTTAACGGGTTGATGAGTTTTGCTCGTGAACGCAGATAATTTTTGTCCAATAAACCCTTGTTTGGCACCTCGACAAAATCATCATCAGCCATGTAAACATCGCGGTCCGCATAGGCCAAACGGCTGGCCTGGGTGAATAAGTGCATGGCGGTAGCCGAACCTACACCAAGATTGCCGATGTGATAGTTTTCTAAGATACCTAAAATCATCAAGCTGGTGAGCCCGCCAGATGTGGGCGGCCCCATGCCGCAAACTTTGTAAGTACGATAAGGTGCACAAACTGCAGGGCGCTCAACCGATTCGTAGCTGGCCAAATCTTCCATGGACAAAAACCCGGGGTTGCCCTGATACGTATTAACCGCCTCAACCATAGCCTTGGCCAATGGTCCTTTATAAAATCCATTGGGGCCTTTTGCAGCTATCACGGCTAAGGATTTTGCCAATGCAGGGTTTTTGAGCATAAAGCCAACGGGTAACGGTTTCATGCTGTCGGGTAAAAAGTACAACTGGCGCGCTTCTTCGTTGCGCTTGAGTGCATCTTGCGATTTCTTTAAGGCGTTGCTCAAACGAGGCGAAACCGCAAAGCCATCATTGGCCAGTTTTATTGCGGGTTGAAACAACACAAGCCAGGGCAGGCGGCCATATTGTCGATGGGCTTTCCATGCCAGTGCAATAACACCGGGCGTGCCAACAGGTCGCCCGCCAATTGAGGCAACGCGCCAAGGGATTGGCGCGCCATTCTTATCTAGGAACAAATCTTCGCCAGCATTTTGCGGCGCTGTTTCACGACCATCAAAAGTGGTAAGTTTGTTTTCATCATTCTGCCAATAAAGCAAAAACGCCCCGCCACCAATGCCAGAAGACTGCGGTTCAACCAAAGTTAAAACCATTTGTGCAGCAATCGCAGCATCAATGGCGCTGCCGCCTTTTTCGAGCATAAGCGCGGCCGCTTTTGAGGCATGCGGATTGGCCGTCGCCACCATTGCAGGTCCGTTGCTGGAGCAGGCCGAAAGTAAACTGGCCAACAGAGCCAATATACTTAAATAAAACAATGAAATTTTAGACATTCGACGGCTCCTAAAACAAACGAACTCAT
>JALWJW010000450.1 GCA_026996935.1 Hyphomicrobiales bacterium | reverse complement strand
ATTGTCGGCATCGCCACGATGGATCCGGCAAAACTATCGCCTTCACACTATCCACCCATCAGCTCGGTCTTTTTTTCATTGGCCATTACGTTTTTTGCCTATGAAGGTTTTCGGATCATCACCAATGCGGCTGAGGATATGAAAGACCCGGCAAAAACCCTGCCTCGCGCCATTATGACATCAATCGCTCTGGTGATGGTTTTATATGTTGCTGTTGCCTTTGCCGTCTTTGGCAATCTGACCGCACAAGAAGCGATTAAGGCACAAGATTATGCGCTGGCACAAGCTGCATTGCCTATTTTTGGTGCAGCCGGCTTTACCATTATGGCGTTTGCCGCTTTGCTCTCAACATCTTCTGCCATTAATGCCAGCCTTTATGCGGCAACCAACGTGACTTATCAATTAGCCCGACTTGGAGAATTACCCAACGCTTTTGGCAAGCCAATTGCACACTCACGCCAAGGGCTGATCATCAGTTCTGCAATCATTATCATCATGGCTGTATTTTTTGACCTCTCGGCCATTGCCGCTATTGGTGGTATTTCAACTTTGGTCATTCATTTGCTGGTTCACGTTGGGCACTTGAAAATATTAAAAAAAACCAAAGCCTCTATGATTATGGTTGTCATCGCTATTCTGGTTAATCTGGGCGCGATAATCTTATCGGCCATTTATCTTAGCGGTAAGCACCCTGCCACTTTATATTGGATTGTCGGTTTTTTTGCTGCCGCATTTGTTGTTGAAATTCTATTTCGGTTAATCACAGGGCGGGTTGTCAGCAAACGTATTCACAACCACAATTTATAATCACGGCTGAACTTTGGTTTTATAAAAATTTTGTAATCTGCTACCTAGGTAGCAGTGTTACCCGTCTATGACTTCTACCATCCGCGCATATTTATCTTTTTAAAAAATAAACGCAGGAGGTTGCAATGACAATCCAAGTACATGGTAAAACCATAGAAACCGACAATGAAGGCTATCTTTTAAACCCAAAAGACTGGACCGAAGAGGTTGGTTTGGAAATGGTTAAGCAACATGAGGCAGAAGGCCATAAAAAAGTTACCGAAACAGGTTGGATGCTGATTAAGTTCTTTCATGAGTTTTATGAGGAACACATGCGTCACCCCAATATGAATGAGCTGATTCGCCAACACCAAAAACTTGAGCATAAAACTTTTGAACAGGAAAATGATTACAAGCACAATTTGTATGAAATGTTTCCTCACGGCCCCATTCGTAAACTGGCCAAATTGGCGGGACTGCCAAAATCGGCAATTGCGCAAGAAGTTAGCAGTGGCTGATTATGGGTGCAGAACGGGGCATAAAACAGCAAAATTGTTGTTTGGCTGTCTTGCCGAATTTAGAAAAAGCAGGACTGGCCTACCTTGAGCTGCACCTGAGGAACCCCATGGCTTTGGCTGTTTCAATATTGAACAAGCCAAAATCGGATGAAAATTGCGCCGACTTTTTCAGGGTAAAGTCTATTGGCACAATCACTTGTCGCGGCGCTATTGCCAAGACATTGACACAACATACAATTGTTCGAAAAGGCCGATTGCTGGAGCTAAAAGAATTACTCAATCTGATTGGCATTCCAACACTGCATGAAAGCATTTATAGCCACGCATTAAAATCGGGTCTGGTGATTCTTGTGTTACAAGGTGATGGCGATCATTTGCGTCAAGGGTGCAGCATTTTGAAAGAAATTTCAGTCGAAAAACCAGTGTGTTATCTGGTTTAGACTCAAAAGACAGGACAAAACAATGACTAATTCAACTGAATCAGAAACAACAATAGTAAATTTCAAATTCGATCACGATTTTGCAAAGCGGTTTCGAAAGTTTAGCCTGATTGCGGGCATATTGCTTATTATCGTAGGGATTATTGGTGCAATTTTACCGCAAGTCATGTCATTGGTTGTTAGTGCATTTCTTGGATGGTTGTTATTAACAGGGGGTGTATTAACAGGCTATCTGGCTTTTTTGGGACGCGGGCGTTCGATGATTGCGTTCTTAAAACCTATTTTGCTGATTATCACAGGCGCTATGTTTATATTTTACCCATTAGCCGGTCTTGCCGCCATTGCCCTGTTGCTCACCATTTATTTACTGCTTGATGCTTTTGGGGGATTTGGCCTTGCTTATGACCTTTATCCGATGCGCGGTTGGGCCTGGATGGCTTTTAATGGTTTAATGTCTTTTATTCTGGCCTTGGTGCTGTTTATCGGCTGGCCTTTAAGCTCCCCGATTATGGTCGGCTTATTCATTGGCATCAGTCTTTTCTTTGATGGGATAGCCCTTGTGTCACTTGGACTTCTGGCAGGAAAAGCACAAACCTGAATCTGACTTTGCTGGCAAGCGCTTACAGATTTTATCAGTAAAGGTATTGAGAAATGTTTGAAATACTAGCTCAAAGCAAAGATGATTTACTGGCAGTCAAAGCCAGTGGAAAACTGACAGCGCATGATTATGAGCAGGTTTTGCTGCCCAAACTTGCCTCGTTGTTCAAGCAATATCGGCAACTGAGAATGCTGCTTGTATTTTCTGATGATTTTGCTGGCTGGGATTCAACTATGGCAGCCTGGGATGATCTGAAAATTGGACTGGAACACGGTGGGGACTTTAAGAAAATTGCCATGGTTGGTGCTCCACAATGGGTTGGCATTGCGATGAAACTGTTTAGTATGTTCGTACATGGAGAAATAAAACAGTTTTCTAAAGGCGCTCAAGATCAGGCAATCATATGGTTAAAGCAGGCACATAGCTAAACCAGGAAAGTAAAGGTTATTATTATGGCACTTAAAAAAATTCTTGTTGGCGTAGATGGCTCAAAACATAATGAATTGGTTTTAGATAAAGTTATCGAGTTCTCTGATCATAATGAAACCCAAATCATTCTCGTCCATGCTATCTCACCTCATGCACTTTCAGAACAAGAAATTGCCTATGCCCAAGACCGATGTGGGGAGGAGTTCAGCCGACGTTTGCTGGGTAGTGGCCTACCTCCTTTTCCGATTGAAGAAAATGATGGACGGCGCGCCGTATATCAATATATGGAAACCCGGGAAACCTTTAATCGGGTTTATGCCGAAGATGTCATAAATCGGGCTGAAACCTATTTACGCGAGCATGGCATTAAAAACATAAAAACTGATATTGAAAACAACAACCCTGCCGATGCTATTCTTGAGGTGGCAGAACGCGAGAATGTTGATATGATTATTATCGGGCGTCACGGACACAATCTCCTTGTTGATTTTTTCCTTGGCAGCACTGCTCAAAAAGTCTTGCAACAAAGCAAATATACCGTTTTAACAGTCAAATAAACTTCTGAAACAACAGACATAAACAATAAAATCTGAAAGTTTTTATTCCGATGGAATACAAAGATTATTACACCGCGCTAGGTGTTGAAAAAACAGCTACAGCCGATGAGATTAAGAGCGCTTATCGAAAATTGGCTCGCAAATATCACCCCGACTTAAACAAAGACAAAGATGCAGAAAGCCGGTTTAAAGAAATCGGTGAAGCCAATGATGTTTTGAGCGATCCTGAAAAACGCGCCGCTTATGATCAATTGGGACAAAATTATCGCGAAGGCCAGGATTTCAACCCGCCACCTAACTGGGATCAGGGGTTTGAATTTAGAGGCCGGCCTTCAGGGGCAGGAGCACAGCCAGAAGATTTTTCTGAATTTTTCGAAGATCTGTTTGGCAAAGCCCAGCGCCAGCAATCTGGTGCCCAATACGGCGGCCAAAGTTTTGGCAGTCAGGATTTTGGCGGGCAGGGTTTTGGCGGGCAGCAGCAAGGTGAGTTCAACGCCAAAGGCCAGGACCACCATGCCCGTATTCTCATTGATCTTGATGACAGCTTTAACGGCTCCAAACGCCAGATCACCCTTAAGGTGCCTGAATTTGGTCCCGATGGACATTTGCAACTCAAACACCGCACCCTTGATGTAACAATCCCAAAAGGCATACGTGAAGGCCAGCAAATCAGGCTGAAAAAACAAGGCGCACCCGGCTATGGCAAAGGTGAGCCAGGAGATCTGTTTCTTGAGGTCAATTTCAAACCGCATAAACTTTATCATGCCGATGGCAGTGATCTTTATCTTGATTTGCCCGTTACCCCTTGGGAAGCTGCTCTTGGTGGCAAAGTTAAAGTTCCAACCCCTGGCGGTGTGGTAGACCTCAATATTCCGGCCAATTCAAAACAAGGCCGTAAATTACGCTTGAAAGGCCGCGGCCTGCCAAGCAAAAAGCCGGGCGATTTATTTGTCGTTTTGCAAATTGCACTGCCGCCGGCAGACAATGACAAAGCCCGCCAGCTTTATGAAACCATGGCCAAAGAGCTTGATTTTAATCCACGCAGCCACATGGCTAGCGGGCTTTAAAAGGATAATCTGATGAATGATGATATTTTAGACGATCATGAAACCCTCACATTGGAGGATGTCTGTCAAAACTGCAACCTAGATCAAGACGTCGTTTTGACATATGTGCAGGAAGGTTTAATCGATGTTAGCGGTCACAATGCCGGCACGATGCGATTTTCTCACTCCCATATCGTTCGCATCCAAAAAGCCAACCGACTTGAACGCGATTTACGTTTAAACCCCGCGGGATCTGTACTGGTATTAGAACTCATCGCCCAAATTGATGACCTCAAAAACCAATTGAAATACTTCAAACGACACAACTGAAACTACCACATTCATCATCAGCAATCAGCTCAAATCGTGCTGCTTTCTTTTCGTAATGGTCTTATTAAAGACCGTTGCAGGAAGCAACATAAAGCAAGAGGTGCATTTCTGTTTTCACTGATTAAACCTCTGTGCTTGTCCCAGGCACTAGTAAGGGCAAAACCATGATGGCATGGCTAAGCCCATTGTCTTGTCTGCCATTTATCTCAACAACAAACACTGCGATACACAAACTGAATTATTGCTCCTTTTGCTGATACCTTCATTCGCGAAACTTTTTTCGGTTAAATATGAGTCGCGCAGTTACAAACTTACTCATAATCATCATTGGATATTTTGATTTATTTTTGCAGCTTGCTACCTAGGTAGCAGACTGGATTTATTTTCCTGATTACAAAAGTCTTACATAAGCTCGCAAACTCAACAGAGGGTTTCAAACAAGAAAGACTTTTCATACTTACAGGAGAATTCACATGTCCCCACTTAAAACAATTGCATTAGCATCAACTTTAATCGTAGCAACGCAGTTTTCGGTTCCAGCACAGGTCAACGCTAAAGAGTTCAAGGTGGACTGTTCTTCGTTCAAGGACTGTATGACCAAGGGTGAGATGTTGACCAAACGGCGTAAATTATCGCTGGCTCAGGAAGCTTTTCGCAATGCCATCAAATTTGATGTCACCAACAAAGATGCGTGGCGGAAATTTGAAATTTTGACAATTCGTATTTCTGAAGAAGGCGGTTGCGGCTAAGTTTTTTGCTGAATTACCGAACACTGTGACGAGCCTTCTGGCTCGATGTGAACCAGAAGTGCTCCAGATTCAACCATCATTGGAGAAAGCAAATGCTGAGTTTACGCAGGCAATGGCCGTTCTGGGTCAGTGGTGTCTTTGTTGGCACTGCTGAGATTATGAATTATTGGGCGCTGGGCCGTCCTATTGGATTAACGACAGGTCTTGTTGAAATGACTTCGGCAGCCGAGAGAACGGTTGCTAAAACTTTCGGCATAGATGGTATGGACTGGTGGTCGCGCGCTTATGATCCCAATGTACACTGGATCATTATTGGCGTTCTTATTGGTGCATGGCTGGTGGCGCGGGCTGAAAAAGAATCTCGCGGCTGGGTGAAGTTCCCGCGTCGTGAACTGGCCCTTGCTTTTGCCGGTGGTTTTGTTTTCAGCTTTGGTACTCGCCTTGCTCATGGGTGCACAACACACCATTTCCTTGGTGGCCTGTCTTCCATGTCTACAGCTTCACTGCTCTATCTTACAGTGATTATGCCCGCTGGATTTGCCACCTTTTATCTTATGGCCAAAATGAAAATCGGCCATGTGTTTAAGGGGCAGGAAAACCGTGCAACATCTGAGTACGGTTGTCACAATGGTGGTAAAATGTCGATTGACGGTTGGGCTTGTGAAACGGCTAAAAACTACAACCCCAATCGCGATTGGTTGCGTATCTCCATTATTGTTATTATGGCGATGTTTTTCTTCAACGCCATCATCGGCTCATTTATCTATGGCACAGACGATGGTCTGTTTGGCTGGGGTTATTCTCTTAAAACCATTGGCTGGGGAATGATTATATGGTTTTTGCTTATCGGTCTGGTTGCAGGCTTTGGTATGGCTAAAACCGGCTTTGGCACTGAATGTGCTTTTATGACACCAGAAATTTCCATGGGTGTTGATAAGAAAGAAAACTTCTTTGAAAAGGTTTGGCATATTCCAGCTTCAACCCGTTTTTTATTCCGTTCTATGTCCCCCTTTACGGCAATGTTTATTGAAATATTCATGCTGTGGGTCGCGATTATGATTGGCTGGCAGTTCTTTGATGTGAAATTGCCATTGGGCATGAACCCCAACTGGGTGTTACTTCTTGGGGCTGCTTGTCAGGGATTTGGCTCAGTGGCGATGATTGGTTGCGAAATTCGCACTTATATGCGCCTTGGCCTTGGTTATATGACGGCTGTTGTAGCTTTTCCTGGTTTCCTTTTGGGCTATCTTCCTTATACGCTTTATCAGGATTATTGGGAAAACCTTGCCAAAGAAACCACCATCACCAAAGTTAAACACGTCACTGATATTTTCAGCTACGACCCTACGATCCAACTGCTTACAGGCCTTGCCTATGGCATGTTGATTGCGGGCTTATTGTACTGGAGTATTAAACGCGGTCTGGCCCTTACGGGTTTCTCATTTAAGGAAATGGCGACCACGAATAATGATGATCTGGCTATCGAATATTTTAATCGGCCAGAAAACCGGGGACAGGCCATTGCCATGCCTGAACTGGTTAGGGACGAAATAGCATCACTGGAACAAGCTGCCAGTCATGCAGCTACTCCTTCTGTCAGCCCTTCTGCAAATAAAGGAGTTGTCTGATGATAAACCGTCGTGAAATTATTGCAGGTCTTACTTGCCTTGCCGCTTTAGCAAGCAGCTTAAACCCTACCATCGCAGCTCAACCCAAAAGCTTGCTGAATTGGAGTGAATTTACCAATCGCATGGATGATCTTGCGCAACGCTTTGCCTCAGGGAAAACAGGGCAGCAGAAAATGGAACAAAGTGGCTTGGCCCTGATCTCACGCCTTGATATTGATAGTGCTTCATTTCGTCAGGCTGAAAACAATTCGTTTGAAAGCGGGAATGCTTTTTGGCTGTGGCAAAGAATGCTCCGCACAACACGGCTTGATGGTGGCATTCTCAACATCGATCAAACACAGATGATCCCATTGCACGATCACCCGGGGGCCACTGGTATGGTGCGCATAATTTCCGGGCAAGCTGAAGTGTGGAAATTCGAGCGCGCGGACACTAAAAAGCACCAATCAGGCACGGCAGACTTAAAACTGGTATTTCGCGGTATTCTTGGTCCTGGCGATACCGCAACAGTTACCCCGCAAAATGGTAATATTCATGCCTTGCGCTCTGTTAGCAAAGAATGTCGGATGCTTGATTTTTTTATCCCGCCTTTTGATCGGCGCTCGCTGCTTTATTTCAAACCAGATCACGATAACTGGTTCGCCAAAACACAAATCTCATGCCAGGCAATCGGGCGAAACGAATTTACTCGGATGTGAAATGTTGTACCAACCTAAACAGAAAAGGAACAAACTGATGAAACGTAGCAACAAGATACTTAAAAGCCTTTTGGCTGTTGGTGTTGTTTTTGCACTGGCTTCACCGTTGTATGCTGGCGAAGATTTTTCCAAACTGCCTGCAAGAAAGCAAACAAGTCTTGGCCTTTATATGACTTCAACAGATGCTTACAACTACACCTTGAAACACATGGATAAAACATTGTTTGTTGATATCCGCACGCCTTCAGAGGTTAATTATCTGGGTGCTGTAACGGTTATGGACAAACTTGTGCCTTGGGTATTTATGGACTCAACAGGCTGGAACGCCAAGAAGCACCGCTATAAAAGACGCGTAAACAAAAACTTCGTTACAGATATGGATGCCGCATTAAAGGCAAAGGGATTAACGAAAAATGACACCGTTATTTTGATGTGTCGTTCAGGTGACCGTTCGGCAGCAGCAGTTAATCTGTTGGCCAAAAATGGCTATACCAAGGTTTATACTGTGGTGCATGGCTATGAAGGTGATAAGGCAAAAACGGGTGCCAACAAAGGAAAGCGCGTTGTAAACGGCTGGAAGAACTCCAAGCTGCCATGGACGTATTCTCTTGATGGCGACCTGATGTATTTCACTAAATAATATCTTAAAGATATATCGATGCCAAAACTGGTAATCATTTTGAAAGGCACGCTATACAGCACAACAATGTGTGCCAGTTTAACAAAAAATAAGAAACCTCTGTTCTACAGAGGTTTCTTAGAAGCAATATGTCTTATTTGTCTTGATCCGATAAGCCGCGTTTGCGTCCGGTAATCATCGCTTTAACCAGATTTTCATTATGGCTCAAACTACTGAAAATAACACCCGCAATATGTAGTCCGACCAGAACAAGAGTTAATTCGGCAGAAATTTCATGAACTTCTTCCACCCACTCAACACCCCAGAACATATTGGATGTCATGGCTATGCCTGATGCTGTTATTGTTACGAGCGAGAGTAACAACGCGATAATCATTGCCCCACCCATCGGGTTATGGCCGATATATCGTTTGGCTTTATGATATATCGTATCTTTCAGATAATTGAAAATCGATACAGGACTATAGACGAAGTCTGTAAAGCGAGCATGCTTTGAGCCGATAAAACCCCAAATCAGGCGAAACCCGACC
>JALWJW010000449.1 GCA_026996935.1 Hyphomicrobiales bacterium | reverse complement strand
TAATTTGGCATTTTTAATAATAACACGAAAGGCTTGTGGCGCAATGCATTGCGCCCTACGTATTTGAATTTTTTCCACGCCCCCAAACAAACAATTGACACCACCCCGTCCTGCATTTAACAATTTTACTTGATGGTTCTTTCATCGGTTTATTGGTGAGAGATAATAGGGAATGTGGTGCGGTTTTAGGACCAAGGCCACGACTGCCCCCGCAACTGTAAGTGTGGAATCATCATCTGTTTATTTACCACTGGCGATCCAAATCGGAGCTGGGAAGGTTAAGGGTTCTACCCCAGCAGATGGTAATGTTGATACACAAGTCAGGAGACCTGCCATCAAAAACAATATGAGCAGGAACGGGGCGTTCTTGATGATTGAGCCGACTTGAACCGAAGCGCTTCACACGGCAAATCTTCCTTCCCTACAATTAGGGGCCCTTGCCTTCTCGCAACATAAATATGCGAAAGAGGAAATCAACATGCATATCGAACCAGGCGTTGTAAACGGCGCAAAAATAATTTTAAGCTATGCCACCGCAGCCGGCGTGATGACTTACGCCGCCAAAACAGCTTTCGACACAGTTAAACAGGACGGGGTTATATCTTTGATCGTCCGCAGCATCCTTAGCACAATTGTCGTGTTCGGCTTTTTTGAAGTGCTGCCTCATCATCCTGTTGGCGTTTCAGAAGTTCATCTGATTATGGGGTCAACCTTGTTTTTATTGTTTGGCATGGCCCCAGCAGCCATTGGCCTGACATTGGGTTTGCTTATTCAAGGGTTGTTTTTTGCCCCCTTTGACCTGCCGCAATTTGGTATGAATATCACCACCTTATTAGCGCCAATGTTTGCCATGAGCTATTTGGCGAAACTGGTTATTCCGCAAAAAACCGCTTATAAAGACATCAGCTATTTACAGGCCCTGAAACTTTCAACCACCTATCAGGGCGGCATTGTGGTTTGGGTGGCTTTCTGGGCGTTTTATGGCCAGGGGTTTGGCGCTGAAAATCTTACTCACATAGCAACATTTGGTGCTGCTTATATGATGGTGATTATCATTGAGCCTGTTGCGGACCTTGCCATTCTTGCCATTGCTAAAACTTTTTATGGTTTGAAAGGTTCTGGCTTTGTTGAGAAGCGCTTATATTCACCTGCTTAAGGGCTAAACCAAACTTTCAATACGCATGATATAAAGCGGCAAGGGCATTCGTCTTTGCCGCTTTTTCACGTCGTATATTGCGACGCACCAATTGCCTATTGCATTTTAAAATAGCTCTGGCACATTGGAGAAAAATTAATTTTGGAGTCCCCTCAATGAGCAGCGAATATAACTGGCAAGACCCTCTCGATTTAGAAAGCATGTTAAGCCAAGAAGAGCGGATGATCCGTGATAGTGCGCGGGCGTTTTGTGAAGACAAATTAGCGCCACGCGTGCTCAACGGTTTTCGCAATGAGGTGTTTGATCGCGAGATTATGAATGAAGCTGGTGAGCTTGGTTTGCTCGGCGTGATGGTTGGTGAGAAGTATGGAGGTTCAGGTTTGAACTACACGGCATACGGCCTGATTGCGCGCGAAATTGAGCGGGTGGATTCTGGTTATCGCTCGGCGCTTTCGGTGCAAAACTCTTTGGTTATGTATCCGATTGAAGCTTATGGCTCAGAAGAGCAAAAACAAAAATATTTACCCAAATTGGCAAGTGGTGAATTTGTTGGTTGTTTTGGTTTGACCGAGCCTGATTCAGGTTCTGACCCTGCCTCGATGAAAACCCGCGCCAAGCGTATTAATGGTGGCTATGTCCTTAATGGCACCAAAATGTGGATCACCAATTCACCGATTGCCGATGTGGCGGTGGTGTGGGCCAAGCTGGAAGATGAAGGTATTCACGGCTTTCTTATCGAGCGCGGCACCAAAGGTTTTTCAACCCCGAAAATTGAAGGCAAAGTTTCATTGCGCGCTTCGGTAACGGGCGAGATTGTGTTGCAGGATGTGGAAGTGGGCGAAGAGGCACTCATGCCC
>JALWJW010000448.1 GCA_026996935.1 Hyphomicrobiales bacterium | reverse complement strand
CATGATAGAACATCAGGCTGGCGGCATGGTAACCTGGATTGACGTTGTTTAGAGTGCGTCGCATTTATTTGGATTAATACAGGCTCGCCAAATGAATTCATCGCAACGCATGTATCCGGAATGGACCCTGATAAAAATGGTCGGAGCGAGAGGATTCGAACCTCCGACCCCTACACCCCCAGTGTAGTGCGCTACCGGGCTGCGCTACGCTCCGACTTTTTTGGTGAAAGCAAACAAATGATTCCAACACTGTCCCAGTGCAGGTCGTATATCATTTTGATTGTGGAATAAAAAGCCTTAAGTTTTCTTTTCGCCTGCCAAAATGCGCTTGGCGGCGGAAAGGTCGGCATAAGCAAGTTTCAACTCTTCTTTCTGCACATCTGTAAGGCCAGCAGGTTGCGCTGGTTCCTGCGAAACAGATTCGCCACCAGAGCTTGGAGGGTTTGAGCGTGAAACGGCTGGATTTACTGCTTTTGGCTGGTCTATAGCCGGTTCGCTATCGCCATGATGTTCCTGACCTCGGCCAATATCGGCAAGATGAGAAACACCGCGTTCTTTGATAATGCGCTGCACACCCTTGATCGTGTAGCCTTTACCATACAAAAGCGCGCGGATTCCTTTGAGCAGATCCACATCATTAACCCGATAATAACGCCGGCCACCGCCGCGCTTCATTGGCCTGATTTGTGAAAATCTGGTTTCCCAAAAACGTAAAACATGTTGAGGCACATCAAGTTCTTCAGCTACTTCGCTGATGGTTCGAAATGCGTCCGCCGCCTTTTCCAATTAATTTAACTCCGCGCCGTTTGGGCAACTGGCCCACTTAAGTGAAATTAGTCGTACAACTGACAAACAGTCATTCGTCCTCAGTATCTTCACCGTTCACCTTGGCTTTCATCTGGTGACTGGGTCTAAATACCAGTACTCTGCGAGGTTCAATTGGGACTTCTTCACCAGTTTTAGGGTTACGACCAATACGCAACGATTTCTGACGAACCATAAATGTGCCAAAAGACGACAATTTAACATTTTCACCAGCAACAAGCGCATCTGAAATTAAATCCAATGTGGTTTTAACCAAATCGGAAGATTCCGTACGAGACAGCCCCACACTACGGTGAACCGCTTCGCTCAAATCTGCTCGTGTTAATGTTTTTCCAGCCATACCTAGCCCTGCCCAACTAAATTGCGCAAAGGATATGGCTAAAAACACATGAAGTCAAGGACTTAGCCAAAGTGCTTTTATTGGTGCGTTAAAATGACCTGCCTTACCAGCGCAAAAGGACAGCGCCCCATGTAAAGCCACCACCCATAGCCTCTAGCAAGACCACATCATTCGGCTTAATTCGACCATCCTTGACAGCCTCATCTAATGCCAGAGGAACCGAGGCAGCCGATGTATTGCCATGCCGGTCAACTGTCACGACCACCTGATCGCGGGTTAGTTTCAACTTTTTCGCTGCTCCATCCAATATCCGTTTATTGGCTTGATGAGGGACAAACCAATCCACCTGCGAAATCGGCATATGAACAAGGTCTAGCGTTTCCAAAACCACCGAGCTTATATTTTTTACCGCGTGCTTGAATACTTCCGGGCCTTGCATACGCAAATACCCGACAGTTTGGGTAGAAGATGGACCTCCATCAACATAGAGCTTATCATAATGCTTACCGTCTGAGCGCATTTTGGCAGCCAGTATGCCGCGATCATTGTTGGTGCCCTCACCTTCTTGAGCGCCAAGCACCACAGCCCCTGCCCCATCGCCGAACAAGACGCAGGTTGAGCGGTCTTTCCAGTCCAAAATACGTGAAAAAGTTTCAGCCCCGATAACCAGCGCTTTATTGGCCTGACCACACCTGATCATCGCATCGGCAGTGTTGAGGGCAAAAACAAAGCCTGAGCATACCGCCTGCACATCAAAGGCAACACCATCAGTTATGCCCAATGCAGCCTGAACTTTCGTGGCCGTTGCAGGGAAAGTATTATCGGGTGTTGAAGTTGCAAGAACGATAAGGTCAATTTTCGTTCCATCAATTCCAGCATCTTTAATGGCGCGCTTTGCTGCTTTTATTGCCAGGTCAGATGTGATTTCATCATCGGCGGCAATATGGCGCTGATGAATACCGCTACGTTCGCGAATCCATTCATCGGAGGTATCAACAATTTTAGCCAAATCATCATTGGTGACAATTTTTTCAGGTAGGTACGATCCGATTCCTAAAACTACAGAACGGACAGGTTTGTTATATGTCGTCATTGAGTTATTTTTCTTGTTTTTCAGCTTGTTGAAGGTGTTCAACATCAGCCGCGATTGCATCAAGTAGTCCGTTAGATACCATATTTGTGGCAAGATTTATGGCACTGGAGAACCCGCGTGCATCTGACCCACCGTGGCTTTTAACGACGATGCCATTTAGACCTAAAAGGACCCCGCCATTATTGTTATTGGGATCCAGTTTGTCGCGAACGGCCTGAAAAGCACCGCGGGCAAAAAGATAACCTAGTTTGGTCATCCATGTGCTACTTAGCGCATCTTTTAAAAATTTACCAAATTGGCGGGCGGTGCCTTCAGCGGTTTTTAACGCGATGTTACCAGTAAATCCTTCGGTCACCACAACATCAACCGTGCCGCGTGAAATGTCATCGCCTTCAACAAAACCGCGATACTCTATCGGCAAGCTGGACTCACGTAAAAGCCGAGCGGCTTCTTTAACCTCATCAAGACCTTTAACCTCTTCCACCCCGACATTGAGCAAGCCAACAGTTGGGAGTTTAAGGCCAAAAACAGAACGCGCCATGGCTTCACCCATAACTGCAAAGGTGACTAAATGATGGGCCACAGCGCCGATATTTGCACCAACATCAAGCACAATTGAATGGCCGCGCGTGGTTGGCCAAATAGCAGCCATAGCGGGACGTGGAAGCCCGGGCATTGATTTAAGTAAAATTTTGGCCATAACCATTAATGCGCCTGTATTACCGGCAGAGATGACCACATCAGCTTCACCATTTTTAACCGCCTGTATAGCCATCCACATGCTGGCCCCACGCCGACCACGACGCAAGGCTGCGGATGGTTTTTCATCCATTGTGATGGCAATATCTGTGTGACAAAGCGTGGTGATTTTCTTTAAATCAGGGTGAGCATCAAGCAAAGGTTGTATCTTTTTCTCATCACCATAAAGCAACACTTCCAGCCTTGGTTCTCGTTCCAATGCAATTGCCAAGCCTGGCACAATGACCTCGGGGCCAAAGTCTCCCCCCATGCCGTCAACGGCTATTTTTAACGAACTTGACATTATTTAGCGCTAACCCTCATTAGAAAATGATTCCCCGTAATTTGTGATAATACCGTGTAATTACGCGTATTCATACCCAATTGTGCAGCTAAATTTATATAGACGGACAAATTGATTCTAGTCTGATTTAAGTGTTTTCAACACATCAAACGGATTTTTTCGCATCTGCGGTTCATCGTCTTGTTGTTGTGATTCTATATAATCTTCAAACTTTGCCCCTGGCTTTCGTGGATGAGACGACAAAGTAAGCGCTAAAGTTTCAATCGCAATCGCCCCTAAATCAATTGAGCCGTCGTCAATTTCATCGGGTTCATCAAGGTCAATATTTTCAAGATCAATGACTTCTTCCTGAGGCGCGGATTTGGTTGGATGCAAGAAATATCGGTCAACAGGTTCTGTAATTTCGCTTTCAAATGCTTCCAGTGTAACCACACAAATCTCGCGGATTTTTGCGTTCACCGTGCCAATAATACGCACGCCGCCCTTTTTCCAGGGTTGAAGTTCGCATTCAAAGCGCAATTCTTTCAGGTCATCCAAACCTAAAATTTCAGTCAATTGCTTACATTCTTGCTCTGTGGCGCTGATTTTTTCGTGGCGTGCTCGATTCTTAATCCGCTCAACGGCAAAAGGCCGAGCAAAAACAATTTCGGGTTGTTTATGTGATTTTGTCATCACTGTATCCTTTAGTGGCATCGTATAATGACATCGCTTAAGTGCACCAAGATGCAATCGCAATGCTTATGTAGTCGCCTTTTAAACAATATCTTCAACGATATCAGGAAGTTCCAACTTGCCTGACACAATTTCACTTACCGGATAAGCGGCAAGCTGCTGGGTGGATTTCAAAACATATTGAACAAGTGCATGAACTTGTTGATCGGTTGCTTTTTCACCTAAAACATTGCGCCGTAGAGCACCTGCCAGTTCTTTTTCGATGTCAGGCTCATCAACCGATAAAGCATCACGATAGCCTTTGCAGGCACCATAAAACACCTCAGACATTTTACGCACCTTTTTACCAACAGATAAATCACCAACGCCCATTTCGCGCAGTGAATGGTCCATATCCATAAAGGCTTCATCAAAAATCTCTTGGGCAAACTCGCTGGCTTTTTCACCCTGATCACGCAATCGTTCCAAGACAAGGAAGCAATGTAACGTGATCATATCAAATCGACCTGTTACAGTGTCTGCAACGCCAGCAGTGGTATATAGCCAAGGTTGCCGTGCCTTGGCCACAATCACCGCGTAAACCGCCCTTGGAGGGGGCATCGTGCCAAATTTTGAAAAAAATTTTTTAAAAACCATCGCTATTTTTTTGCCTGACACGCATTTTTCTGTCAAACAAACCTTTAAAAAGTCTTTTGGAAAGTCTACTGCATAAATCATGTCATCAAATTCAGCAACATCAACCTCACGTCGTTTGTTTATTTGTGCTTTAGGTGCAGGTATTATTACAGCATGCACACCGCGCATTGACCATCGCGGTTATTTACCACGGGCTGGTGATTTACAAAAAATTGCACCAGGTATGAGCAAAACAGAGGTCGAGGCTATTTTAGGTTCGCCATCAACAACAGCGACAATCAATAAATCTGGCGATAGTTATTATTACATCTCCAGTAAGATTGAGACGCAAGGGTTTATGGACCCCAAAGAAACTGAACGTAACATTTTTGCTATTCGGTTTGACCAATATGATCAGGTTCAAAGCTTTGCTCAATATGGCATACAAGATGGTCAAATTATTAATATGAACTCACGCAAGACTCCAACGCGCGGTCGTGAGTTGACTATTTTGAAACAACTGTTCTCAAATATCGGCGGCAAATTGCCCGGTTCTAAATAAATCTGATAAAACTTATTGGTTAGAATTTAAGCGTTTTGTGTGCATGGAAAGCCAGATCATGGCCCCTGCTGCAATAGCAACCATTGGGAACAACGCAATATTGACTGCATTCCAGCCAATGCCTGCAAACAACTGACCAGATGAGAGCGAGGCAATCGCAACGGTGCCAAACACGGCAAAATCATTAAAGGCCTGAACCTTGCTTTTTTCAGCCGGTTCATAACACTGGGTAACCATTGTTGTGGCCCCGATGAAGCCGAAATTCCAGCCAAGGCCAAGCATGATAAGCCCAGCATAAAAGTTGATAATATCGATACCCATAAGGCCGATCATTGCCGCTGCGGCCAGCATGAACAAGCCGGCAAAAATAATGCGTTCAACACCAAAGCGGGCGATCAGATGCCCTGTAAAAAAGCTGGGAACAAACATCGCCAGAGAATGCCACTGAATGACCCAGGCAGAGTCATTAACACTAAACCCGCAGCCAACCATAGCAATAGGTGTTGCAGTCATAAGCAAGTTCATCACACCATACGAAACCATCCCAGAAATGACAGCAACCACAAGGCGCGGATTTTTGAATATTTCTTTTAACGGGCGGGTTGGGCGTTTATCAACGCCTTCTTTTAACAAAGGAATATCAATCATCGAGACCAGTAAAAATGCCCAAAGCGCCAATACCGAGGTTGCAACAAAAGACCCGGCAAACAGCACAGGAGATAAAAGCTCTTTAGTATTGACCATAATGATAGGACCAAAGATAGACCCGCCTATACCACCGATCATGACCCATGAAATGGCTTTGCCTTTAAAGGTTTCTGTTGCCCTGTCAGCGGCGGCAAAGCGGTAATATTGGGTAAAGGCCATATAAGAGCCAAGCAACATTGTGCCTAAACAAAATAAAATGAAGTCTCGTTGAAACAATGCATAAGTTGCCAACATGCCCCCCATAAAGGCAAATGCCGTGCCGATCATAAACCCGGGTTTTCTACCGATTTTGCCCATAAGCAATGAAGCAGGAATTGTCGCTGCAGCAGTGCCGATAACAAAAGCGGAAACAGGCAATGTAATCAAATATGGCGTGGGAGAAAGCATGGTGCCAACAATGCCGGCCGTAGTAAAAACGATGATTGCCGAGCATGATGATAAGGTCATGGCTGCTGCTAAAATGAACGCATTTCGGCGGGCGACTTTATCATCAAAATAAGCTGGTTCGAGGGGCTGAGCAGTCATTCGTCTTATCGTTTCTATTTTGCGGGTTTTGACTTTTCTTTGGCTTTAAAGGCTTCTGCGCGCGCCCACCGGGCATAACGATCAAGCACACCATTAACAAAGCGTGGTTCTTCATTATCAAAAAATGCTTTTGTCACGTCCACATATTCTGTAATGGTCACCGGTGGCGGGACATCTTTTTTAAATTGAAGCTCAAAAGCAGCAGCGCGTAAAACAGCGCGCATGGTGGCATCCAGTTTCGGCAGCTTCCAATTATCAGCCAAAAATTCATTGAGCTTTTTATCAAGCGTTCGTTGTTCGCGCAAAACACCTTCTAAAATATCTTTCAAAAAGGGGAAATCGGCATCGCCACATTCACCTTCTTCAAAAGTTTCACCCAAACGACGGGCGTTATATTCAGCCAGAACTTCATTCAGGCCTCGGCCTGAAAGCTCCATCTGGTATAGTGCCTGAACAGCGCCAAGGCGGGCCGATGATCGGGCAACAGCACGCGCTGGTCTTCTTTTTGGCTTTTTTGTTTCTTGATCAGACATTATTTTAAATACTCAAAAATTTCTTATTTAGCCCACTTGGCCTTTAAATTAATCATTGCAATTGCCGCCTGCGCTGCCCCGCCGCCTTTATTCTTATCACTGACCTTGCAACGCGCCCATGCTTGATCGCCATTTTCTACGGTTTGGATACCGTTGCCGATACACAAACGCTTTTTGGTGGTTAAATCCATGATTGCCCGTGCAGATTCTTGCGAAACGATTTCATAATGAGTTGTTTCACCACGAATGACCACACCCAAAGCAACATAGCCGTCATACTTTTTTGACATATCTGCAGTTTTGGCTTTTGCCGCCATGGCAATGGCAGCAGGAATTTCCAATGCGCCAGGAACGCTGACCATATCATAGGTGCCGCCTGCCGCTTCAATTGCCGCCGTTGCGCCTTTAATCAATTCAGCTTGGAGGTCTTTATAATAATCAGCTTCAACAATGAGAATATGCACGGGGCTATAATCCTTTTTCAAACTCTGCCAGACGGGCGACGTAGCGCGCCAGCATATCAATTTCAACGTTTATTTTGTCACCCACACCAACATCGCCCCACGTGGTTACTTTTTGGGTGTGCGGAATGATGTTTACACCAAAGACGGTTGCGCCTGTGGGGTTACGCGAAACTTCATTAACAGTCAGCGATGTACCGTTAAGGGTGACCGAGCCTTTTGGCGCGATAAATCGGGCGATATCATCGGGCACTTCAAACACAAATCGTTGTGAATCACCTTCATCTTTAATGCTGACGACCTTACCCACACCATCTACATGACCAGACACGACATGCCCGCCCAATTCCTCACCCGCGCATAAAGCCCGCTCAAGGTTAATTTTGGTGCCTTGTTGCCATGACCCGAGCGTGGTTTTAGAAAGAGATTCAGCCGAGACTTCAACGGCAAACCAGTTTGTTGGCTCGCTATCTTTTTCAATCACCGTCATGCAAGCACCAGCGCATGAAATGGAGGCACCGATGGCGATGCTATCAGGGTCATAATTTGTGGCAATATCAAAACGGGTGTCACCATGTTTAGTGATTTTAATGACTTCGCCAATATCTGAAATGATCCCAGTGAACATGAGAATACCTTACGATTAGAATATTTTATGCAAACAGCGCTTTTCTTACATAGTGCTTTACCACATCCTGGCCAATTTGTTCGGTGCTTTTGCAGGTAAATTCGTCACTGGTGGCAAAATGTGACATAGGCAAGCCAGCAAAAGCCTGAACACCTTGTGGACCAATGGTTTTAGGGGCGGTTGCTAAAATGGCTTCATCAATCAAATCAGCTTTTATAAAGCTATTGGCAATTTGTGCGCCGCCTTCAATCAGTAAAAGGTTTATGCCCTCATCACCCAAAGCATCGAGCATGGTTTTAAGGTCAATGTCGCCAGCAAAATGCAGGTCGGTTTTGCCTAACTCAAGCTCTTTACCGCCAAGAATAACCCGCCTTGGGGAGCGATCTTCTAACCCAGCCAATCGGCAGGTTAGTGATGGGTTGTCGGTTCTATACGTCTCTGCTCCAACCAGAATAGCATCTGCTTTTGCGCGTAATAAATGCACCCGCGATTTAAATTCTGGACCGGTGATTTGTGTGGTTTGGCCTTTGCCTGCTGAAATCATACCATCTTGTGACATGGCCATTTTTAACATGACAAACGGGCGGCCTGTTTCCATACGATGTAAAAATCCGCGCAACTGGTATTCGGCTTGATCTTTCAACACCCCTGTCAGCACCTCAACGCCAGCATCACGTAGCATTTGCACGCCCTTCCCGCTTACCCGCTCATCGCGATCCATTGCAGCAATGACGACACGTTTAACACCTGTTTCAACAAGAGCGCGAGCGCATGGTGGGGTTTGGCCGTGGTGTGAACACGGTTCAAGCGTCACATAGGCTGTTGCGCCGTGCACGTCACTGCCAGCCATCAAAAGGGCCAGGGTTTCAGCATGAGGGCGGCCACCTTTTGCGGTGTGGGCAGCGGCAAGCAAGCGATTGTCGGGCGCAACAATAACGCAGCCAACGCAAGGGTTTTCC
>JALWJW010000447.1 GCA_026996935.1 Hyphomicrobiales bacterium | reverse complement strand
GCCCTGTCTGGAACAATGCTTTAATTGAAGCATCAATATTGTCAGCATTGGCATTTTGACCTGCCTGAACCTGCATATAGGACAAAACAGTGTCGCGTTCGACTCTGCGATTGCCCTCAACCTGAATAGAGGACACAACAGCAGCATTTGCAGCCACTTTAGGTCCGACAGCGTAAACCATTGGAATAATGGTGAAAATTGCTAAAGCAACCCACCCAATTTTTACAAACTTTTTATACATAAAGAGCCACTTCACCCACTAAATTTACGCCGTCCTGTTGGACCAGAATCTTTTGTTGTTGTCTTCATAGTCAATTTTTGAGCCAATGAGAACTATTTTTTTTATTTTTTTTAATCACTTAGCCTAGTTACCGAATATATTGAATCGCAAAAATAAATCATTACTTGTCGCCAATAGCATAAATGAAATCACTACAGCAAATCCGACCATGAAACCAATTTCCTGAGCGCGTTGGCCCATTGCCTTACCGCGCACAGCTTCGATGGCGTAATACATCAAGTGACCACCATCCAACATTGGTATCGGAAACAGGTTAATTAATCCGATAGAAATTGACAAAAGCGCGGCTAATTGCAACAGACTGGTAAAACCTTGTTTTGCAACATTACCGGTCAGTTTGCCGATACCCAAAGGACCGGCCAACTGGTCGGTGCTCACTGTACCAACAATCATCCCTTTAATATGAGACAATGAACTTGTCGTGATGTTCCAGGTTTTCATAACTCCAAGGCCTAGCGCTTCAAGAGGCCCTTTTCGGTTATAAATCAGTTTTCCATCTTGTATGTTGCGTTGAATACCAATAAGCCCGATGGTAATTTTGCCGCCCATGCCATCATTAATAATACGTGGTTTTGGCGTTACAAGTAGTTCGATATTCCTCCCATTGCGTTCAACAACAATAGGTACTTCCACACCTTGTTTGTCAGAAATAAGGCGTGGAATGTCTGAAAACGACACAACTTTTTGATTGTTTACTTTTACGATCAAATCACCGGCACGAATACCAGCTTCCTCAGCGGCACTTCCCTTGATTATTTTTGATGCGATAGGGCTTAGATAAGGTTGGCCGATAATGGCATACATTCCGGCAAAAATCGCTATTGCCAGCACGAAGTTTGCCGCCGGACCTGCCGCAACAACAGCAGCGCGCTGCCATAATGGGCGACCATGTAAAGAATGAGGTGCCGGTGTTGTGCTGCCATCACTTAAACTTGCCGGGTTGGCGTCTCCAGAAAACTTTACATATCCCCCGAATGGTAGCAGTGCAAAACGCCAACGTGTGCCATGCTTGTCGTTAAATCCAAAGAGTTCTTTACCGAACCCGATTGAAAAAGTGTCAACTTTTACACCACACCAACGCCCGACAAGAAAGTGGCCTAATTCGTGAATGAACACAATAACGGTTAAAACGGCAATAAATGAAGCCGCGGAAAATAAAAATGACGGTAAGTTACTAATCAGTGCGTCTAACAATTCTTTATCCCTTTATGTCCCACTCAGGTCACAAACTATGTTTTATAAATTAACATCGACCTATTATGAGACTTTATTCCCAAAAACAATATTAACAAATGTTTAATTGCAATCTATGCGCCAGTTTTCAAACAAGACTTTTGGTCGTCTCTCGCGCATAATCATCCACTTCCCACACATCATCAATATTATGTACCGGTTTCAACATTCCATCGGTCCCTGCCTGTTCTAATGTTCGTTCAATTAAAACCGGTATGGATACATAATCAATTCTTTGCGACAAAAATTCGGCAACAGCAATTTCATTTGCGGCATTTAGTATAGTTGGAGCACTTCCGCCTGTTTCAAGTGCCGTTCTAGCCAGTTTTATACACGGAAAACGAACGGGATCAACGTCTTCAAATGTCAATGTTGCCACTTTGGCCAAATCCAGGCGCTCAACAGGCGCTTTGATTCGATCTGGCCACACCAAAGCATGGGCAATAGGTGTTTTCATGCTCGGTACACCAAGTTGAGCCAAAACAGACCCGTCAATATATGAAACATAAGAATGAACAATAGATTGCGGATGGACAATGGTTTTCAATTTATCCAACCCAACGGGGAACAAATGATAAGCCTCAATAAGCTCTAAGCCTTTGTTCATTAAAGTGGATGAATCTATGGTGACTTTTGCACCCATGGACCAATTAGGGTGGTTTAGTGCCTGCTCTAAAGTCACTGTCGCCATTTGTTCGGCTGAATAGGTCCGAAATGGGCCGCCTGAAGCTGTGAGAGTAATGTGGTCAATCTCATTAAAGTTATGCTGCTCAATACATTGGAAAATAGCGCTGTGTTCTGAATCAACCGGTATTACCGGGACCTTGGCTGCTTTTGCCTTTGCCATAAACAAATCACCAGCAGAAACCAGACATTCTTTATTGGCCAGCCCGATGGGTGTTCCTGCATCAATGGCAGCTAATGTGGGTTTTAAGCCATTGGTGCCGACAATAGCGGCCATGACCATATCAGCAGGCATTGCAGCGGCCTCAATTACGGCAGCGTCACCCGCACCAACACCAATTTTTGTGTCGGCTAACAGGTTTTTTAGGTTGCTAAACTTTCCATCATCGGCGGTAACCACTATTTGCGGGGTGAATTCTTTAGCATCCAAAGCCAATTGTTCTATATTCTGGTTCCCAACCAAAGCCACCACATCAAAATGATCGGGTTGATTTCGTACAACATCAAGAGTTGACTGGCCGATAGAGCCAGTCGCACCTAAAATAATGAGTTTTTTCTTCAAAGTGCCCTCTTGCCCTAAAATGGTTTTACCAATTAACAAACCCTGCGGCTGCATTCGTAAAGTCGCTGCGCCAAATACCGACGATTAGCGCAAACACAACAGCTACCATCAAACCATCAACGCGATCAAGAACACCGCCGTGACCTGGAATGATGGCACCAGAATCTTTGATGCCGAAAGTTCGCTTCGCTGCAGATTCCAGCAAATCACCGCCCTGCTCCAGTCCGCCAATTGCCGCGCCTAGAACCGCCGCCATACCAAGGTTATTTTGTCCAGTGATATAAAACACTAAAACAGCCCCTAAAAGCCCACCTGCTACCGCACCAAAAAAACCCGACCAGGTTTTGTTTGGCGAAACCGATGGCCACAATTTTGGACCACCTAAACCGCGCCCGGCAAAATATGCCAGGGAATCAGCACTCCAAACAGCCGCAAATACGCTAAACACTGCTATAGCGCCAAAAGCAGCATCTGCACGCAACCACACCAAAGCAAAAACAGGAAGTGTTATGTATGGCACACCCAACAAAATCCATTTGAAATTTGATTTATCGGTGGCCAAAACAACCGACACCAGCCAAATTGCAGCAATAATAAATATTACATATTGCGGGGTAGATAAAAATATAGAAAAAGCGGCCAATAAAGTTGCTAATGCATGCAAAACCAATTGAACCGTGTCGCCTTTATGGGCCATTCTGGTCCATTCAAACGCCATCAGCACACCGAGCAATGCCACAAAAGCAGTAAAAGCCAAACCGCCATACCAGGCGATTAATAACACCATTGGCACCATTACCGCGGCGGCAGCAATGCGCACGACCAGGTTAGACGGGCCTTTTTTAGTAGCTGGTGAATTTTCTGATGTATCTGGTTCCAAGGGTTTATCCTGTGCTGGTGGCAAGACCGCCATAACGGCGATCACGGGTGCGAAATTCTTCAATAGTAGATTCTAGTACATCTTTATTAAAAGCTGGCCAATGCTCGCGAACAAAAACAAACTCAGTATAGGCGCATTGCCATAACAAAAAGTTAGATAACCGTTGCTCCCCACTGGTTCGTATCAATAAATCAGGGTCTGGAATACCACTGGTTCCCATATGGGCTGCTATATGCTGCTCGGTTATTTCATTCGGGTTTAACTCACCATCTGCAACACGTTGTGCAAGGGCTTTAACCGCTGAAGTCATTTCATTACGGGCACCATAGTTAAAGGCAACAACCAGTGTCATGCCTGTGTTGTCTTTTGTCAGATCTTCGCAATATTCAAGCATTTCCACCAGTTTACGTGTCAGGTTTGAGCGTTGCCCGATAATTTTAATGCGAATTGAATGAGAATGTAATTCGGCAACATCCTGTCGCACAAAGCGTTCCAGCAGTTTAAAAAGATACTTGATCTCGGCTTGCGGACGTGACCAGTTTTCTGAACTGAAACTATAAACAGTTAATACCTTGATGCCCAACTCAACGGCCGCGCGCACCGTGTCACGCAGCGCCATAACGCCCTGTTTATGACCGGCAGAACGCGGCAAAGAACGCTCTTGCGCCCATCTGCCGTTTCCATCCATAATGATGGCAACATGTTCTGGAAATTTCTTTCGATCAATATCTGTCTTTATTGACACAAGCGCGCCCCTTTAATTGACTACCAACCATTATACAAATAAATGATTACTCAAACTTGCATGATGTCGGCATCTTTTGCTGCTGCAGTTTCATCAATTAATTTTACCATTGAATCGGTTAATTTTTGCACCTCATCAGATTGACTACGCAATTCGTCTTCGCTGATTTGGCTGGCTTTTTCCATTTTCTTCAATGTTTCCATGCCATCGCGGCGCACATTGCGCACTGCAACTTTTGCCTGTTCTGCATAATCGTGAGCAACTTTTGTCAACTCTTTACGGCGGTCTTCGGTCAATTCTGGCAATGGAATACGCAAGGTTTGACCTTCGGTAACCGGATTTAACCCTAAACGGGATTCACGGATTGCTTTTTCTACGGCACCAACCAATGATGCATCCCAAACCTGAACAGATAACATTCTCGGTTCGGGAACGGACACGTTTCCAACTTGCGACATGGGCATTTTAGATCCATAAGCATCCACAACAATCGGATCGAGTAACGAAGCTGATGCACGCCCGGTGCGCAATCCGGCATAATCATTTTTAAGGCTTTCAACGGCACCGTTCATTCGGCGCTTTAAATCGGCCATATCGATTGAATCTGTCATAATTATCTCCTTACCGGCTTATGCCGTCACTTTAGTTGAACGGCCTTTGCCTTTTAAAACGTCTAATAATGCACCTTTAGTGCGGATTGAGAATACGATTACGGGAATATTTGCATCTCTGGCAAGTGTTATCGCAGCCGCGTCCATGACTTTCAAGTTATCAGCTAACACCTGACTATACGAAATTTCCTCGTATCTTTTTGCATCGGGATCTGATTTAGGGTCACCAGAGTAAATGCCGTCAACACTTGTGCCTTTTAAAAAGGCATCGCAATTCATCTCACATGCTCGTAAAGCAGCGCCGGAATCTGTGGTAAAAAACGGGCTGCCCGTACCGGCAGCAAACAGCACCACCCTGCCCTTGTCTAAATGTTTCAGGGCGCGACCACGGCTATAGGGTTCACACACTTGCGGCATAGTAAGGGCTGACATCACACGCGATTCGACGCCGGCTTTAGTAAGAGCGCCGTGCATGGCAATGGCATTCATTACAGTTGCCAACATACCCATATAATCAGCCTGACCGCGGTCCATACCGCTTGCCGCACCGGCCACACCGCGAAAAATATTACCGCCACCAATGACAAGACCAATTTCTGCTCCTGCCTGCTGGGCCTGCTTAATTTCATCAGCTACACGATCCACTGTTGCGGTATCGATACCAAAATCGCCATCGCCCATTAAAGCCTCGCCAGAAACTTTGTAGAGAATGCGTTTATACAATAATTCGTCGGACATTTATCTGGTACCTAATTTTCCAAAATTACAACAATAAAAAAGCCCCGAAAACGGGGCTTTAATGTAACGCATAGATTATGCGATTCGTGTTAATTTTTGCAAAAAATGTGCAAACATTTTATCCAGCTTAATTACCAGCAGCAGTTGCGGCAACTTCAGCGGCGAAATCTTCAACTTTTTTCTCGATGCCTTCACCAAGCTCAAAACGAACAAAACCGCTGATTGTTACAGGTGCGCCTACAGATTCCGCTGCAAGTTCGGCTGCTTTTGCAACAGTATTTTCACCATCGACAACAAATGTTTGAGATAGCAGGACTGATTCCTGGAAGAATTTGCGCATACGACCATCAACCATTTTCTCAACGATGTTTTCCGGCTTACCGCTTTCACGAGCCTGTTCTGAATAAACATCGCGTTCACGTGCCACAACGTCTGCATCCATGTCATCTTCGGTCAGTGCCAAAGGATTGATAGCAGCGATATGCATTGCAACCTGACGACCAAAGTCTGCGGCAGCATCTACATCACCTGTTGTTTCAAGACCAACCAAAACAGCAATTTTACCAAGACCTGGTGCAACAGCATTATGGATATAAGAAGCAACAACACCCTCTTTAACGCTCAAGCTTTGAGAGCGGCGTACTGACATATTTTCGCCAATTGTGCCAACCATTTCAGTGACTTGTTCTTCAACTGTTTTATCAGTACCGGGAAAAGAAGCCGATTTTAAAGCTTCAAAATCACCACCAACTTCGTTGGCTACTTTTACAATAGTATTTACCATTTCCTGAAATGAAGCATTACGGGCAACAAAATCTGTTTCTGAATTGACTTCAACAACAGTGCCTGATGTGCCGTTTGACAGTGCGCCAACAAGGCCTTCTGATGCAACGCGCGATGATTTTTTCGCAGCTTTTGCCAAACCTTTAGTGCGAAGCCAGTCAACTGATGCCTGTATATCACCATCATTTTCATTAAGGGCTGTTTTGCAGTCCATCATACCTGCGCCAGAAATTGTACGCAGTTCTTTTACCATTGCGGCTGTAATTTGTGCCATTGTAGGGTCCTCACAAATATAAAAATTTTAGCGTTTACGTAACAACCGGAGCTTTGGGGCCCCGGTTACAACATTTACGCATTTTAAAAGATTGATTCAGGCTTACGCTGTTGGCGCAGCTTCATCAATTGCTTCCATTGTCGGGTTTTCCATTTCACCAATGTCCATGCCTTGAGCACCTTGACTGGCAGAAATACCATCAATTGCAGCACGTGCAATCAGGTCACAATAAAGGCTAACCGCACGGCCAGCATCATCATTACCAGGGATTGGGAAATCAACACCTGCAGGATCACTGTTTGAATCAAGAACGGCAATCACAGGGATGTTCAAGCGATTGGCTTCTTTAATTGCGTTGGCTTCTTTGTTTGTGTCGATCACAAACATGATATCAGGCACGCCGCCCATATCTTTAATACCACCAAGAGCAAGGTTTAATTTGTTTTGCTCACGTGAATAGGTCAAAAGCTCGCGTTTTGTAAAACTGGAGGCTTTATCGCTACCAAGCAATTCATCAAGTTCGCGAAGGCGTTTGATTGAATTAGAAATTGTTTTCCAGTTGGTCAATGTGCCACCAAGCCAGCGTGAGTTGATGAAGTATTGAGCTGAACGCTCTGCTGCATCAGCAATTGGCTGTGATGCCTGGCGCTTAGTACCAACAAGAAGAACGCGGCCCCCCTTAGCCACTGTTTCTTGAACGGCAACCAATGCCTGGTGAAGCAATGGAACAGTTTGCGCAAGATCGATAATATGAACGCCATTGCGTGCACCAAAAATGTATTTACCCATTTTTGGATTCCAACGGTGAGTTTGGTGACCAAAGTGTACGCCAGCTTCTAGTAATTGACGCATTGTGAAATCAGGCACTGCCATGATATTTTCCTTTTTTCCGGTTGAACCTCTACAAGCGGTGTGACCGACATTTCATTCAACAAAATTAATCAAAATGACTGGCACCGGAAGGTTTGAAAACTATGAGGAGATTAAAGCATCTCTGTCGTCAAACCCAAAATCCGCTTGTATGTGGATTTACGAGGAGGCTTATATGCCCTCTCGCCGCGAAATGCAACTATTTTGTTTTCTCATCAGATGTTTCGTTCACCTTAATTGCTTTTGGCAAAATCAAAAACCGTTGATAGAGATATCCTATCCCCACTAAAGACAAGCCCAGCCCAAGGAAAGATGCGACGCGCCAAAGCCCTTCAAGGCCACTCATATCGGATAAGAATACCTTAAGCACTGTGATAACCAGCACCAATAGAGCGGCATATCGGGCAACTGCGCGTTTTCTGATCAGGCCATACATAAGCAATACGAAGGCAAACAGTAGCCAGACAACAGAATAGGTATACATTTCAGCATCACTAGGTGATCCGTAAGCTAAAACGCCACCTTTGAATGCGTGTCTGGTTTCAAGGGTCACATAACTGAACATCAAAACCAACACAGCTATTCCAATAGCTATATTATAGGGCTTTTCACGCAGATACTTGATCGGCAAGCGCGAGTTTAACCACATCAAAACTGCAGGAATGGCAAATGCCAATAACAACGTATTAAAAATTGGTAAGCGGCCAACGTCATATTCATTAAAGGCGGGGTTGTGCACAATTAAGCTGCCAAATAACGCCATGCCACTGCCCATGCCAAAGAGGATTAAGCCAGACCATTTATCAACAATGCGCCCATCAATTGAGAATTGGCGCAGGCGCGACCAGGCAACCACCAACCATGCGATTGATTGCAACGCGCCTTCCAACAAACTCAAGCGCGGCGTATCTATACCGCCCGTTGCTAAAATGCGCAATTCTCCCGAAATCAGCAGGACAGCGAAAACCACGCGCAAACCTTCAAGCATTGTGACCAGGCGATCATCTTTGCGATGGTGAAACCACACGGCGGCAAAATGGGCTGCAACGGCGGGGATGCCGTAGCCATATATAACCCAGTGTTCACCCAAGACATGGGTTTTGCCATAATCAAGCAGGAACGGATTTAAAGCTAAGCGAGCAAAAAGCCCAACGGCGATCACAACCGCGACTTTGCGCAAGAAATCCAATTTAAGATTGTTCGATAGCCAAGCAATTGCTGGTAATTGCAACGAAAGTGCCACGGTGAGCCAAGCATCTTGCAGCAAAAACACAAAGGTAAGTGACAGGCCAGACACCA
>JALWJW010000446.1 GCA_026996935.1 Hyphomicrobiales bacterium | reverse complement strand
AACACCGCGACATTATTAAAAAATTTGGCCGCTTTCCTCACCGCAATAAGATTCTGGGCCGTGAATCCACACCACAAGAACTTGAATTCTTAAACAATGGTGGCTTTGCCGGTTAAAATTTATTATTGCCGGAAAACCCCTATTAACCATCAATTCAAGTCTCCCTTTATCACCAAGAACTTATAAAGGTTTGAGCGCTAGGCTCACACCAAAGGAACAATTGCGCCGCAAAACAGGATGTTGTTTTCGCGGAAAAACGCAAGATGGGAAGTGCGTCTTCATATCAATCTAGCAGATATGAGAGCAGATGGGATTATAAATGGTCGTTAATAAACTATTGCAATATTTGCCGGAAAATGTTCAACGCAAGGTTGAGATCGTTCTAAAAGGCGATGGCGACACACAACGTTCACAGCGCGGTGCCATAACCGCATTTGCCATCCGTATTGCCTCTGCTGCCATCGCTTTTCTTTCTCAAGTCCTTCTCGCCCGCTGGATCGGTGCCCACGAATACGGCGTTTTTACCTATATTTGGGTTTGGATTATCATCACAGGCACCCTATGCGCAGCAGGCTTTGCCACCAGTGTTGTGCGTTTTGTGCCTGAATATCAAGAAAAGAAACAGCCCAATCTCGTACGGGGCTTTATTCGCACAGGCCGGGTTTTCTCATTTGGTATGGGGCTTATCGCAACCATATCCGGTCTGATCCTGTTGCATTTTTTAGACGGTTCAATTGCAGATTATTATCGTATACCTGCCGCACTGGCTCTGGTTTGCGTACCCGCCTTTGCCTTAACCGATTTCCAAGACGGCCTTGGCCGCTCACAAGGCTGGATTGATCTGGCCCTAATCCCCCCTTATGTTTTGCGCCCAATATTACTTTTTGCCTTCATTGGCCTTTCTGTAGCCATTGGCTGGAGTAAAAGCGCTGAAACTGCGGTTTATTCGGCCATTGCAGCAACCTGGATAACCGCTGTCATTCAATATATTTTACAGAAAAAACGCATGCGGGCCGAAATTCACAAAGGCCCACGCGAATATAAAACCATGTTTTGGCTTAAAGTATCATTGCCTGTCATCGCAGTTGAAAGCTTTGCTTTAATGATGACCAATATGGATATCATCTTGCTTGATCTATATGTAACACCAGATCAGATCGCCATTTATTTTGCCGCCGCACGCACAATCGCGCTCATTGCATTTGTTCATTTTTCAGTCACTGCTGCTGTAACACAAAAATTTTCAACCCTTTACTCTTCTGGTGACAATATTGAATTAAAGCGGTTTTTCAAACAAACCCGGATGTGGACCTTTATCCCCTCGCTAATTGGAGGCTTTGGCCTGCTGCTTTTAGGCAAACCCATTTTATGGCTGTTTGGCCCGGAATTTACGGCCGGTTACTCGACAATGTTTATTCTGGTCATCGGCTTGCTGGCCCGTTCACTTGCCGGCCCCCTGCAAGGTTTAATGATTGCAACAGGTCAACAAAACATAGCCGCAATCACCATGGGCGCGGCCGTTGCAATTAACATCGCCTTTAATCTTCTGCTTATCCCAAGATACGGCCTGTTAGGTGCAGCAGCTTCTACCGCACTCTCATTTATTGTTGAAGCTGTTTTGCTTACTGTCACCGCCCATCGCGTTCTCAATGACAACGTCAAAATTCAGAATGATAAAATGATTAGGGAAAAAGAAGATGCTAACCCAGCCTAATCAAAACAAACGAACAGGAACAGGCTTTCCTGAAAACACGCCATTTGAAGACCAGTGGGATCACTTGTCGCAAAACTGTCTTATCCCCGCATTTGCGCACAACCGCATCTGGCTTACGGCCCAGTCAAACCATTTGAGCACGGCCAATAATCGCGAAATCATCATTGCTGATCGAAAACAACCCATTGCAATAGCTGGCCTTGCACCCCAAGCAATAGTGCCATTATTTCCACTCAAACTATCAACAACATGGGACACTGGCTTCCTGTTTTCTGGCACTCCCCTGTTAGACAAAAACCAACCGGAAAAAGCTCTTAAAGCCCTCTTGTCCAAGTGTGAAGAAAAGCACAATACCAAAGCTGTTTTTTTAAAAAAAGTCCAACAAAGCCCCGACCTGGATCAAGTCATAGAAAAGCTTTCACCCTCCTCAACCATGCGTTTTGCCCGATATCATATCCATGAACGCGCCGCGCTAAAGTGCACAACAGACTATAATACCTGGTTCAACAAAAACTTCTCTCGCAAACGCAAAAAAGAATATCGCCGCATTCGCAACCGTTTATCAGATTTGGGCCAGCTCGTTTCAACCACATGGGACAGCTCCATGCCTGTCACACCATGGCTTGATGAGTTCTTGGTTTTAGAAAAATCCGGCTGGAAAGGCAAAAACGGCACAGCAATTGCTTGTAACAAAGCCCAAGAGGGTCAATTGCGCCAGGCTGTGGAGCAAATGGCTCAAAATGGATCGTTACTGTTCTGGAAGATAACACTTAACGGAAAAGTAATCGCTTCACTGTTTGGATTTATGGAGAACAATCAGGCTTGGCTCGGCAAAATGGCCTTTGATGAAACAAAATCACAATTCTCACCCGGTGTGCTTGTCATTCTGGATGCAACAAAGGATTTTCTTAACAACCGTCCAATTGAACTGGTTGATTCAAGCGCCGATGCAGACCACCCGATGATTAATAACATTTGGCGTGATCGTATCCAGATTGCCGACGTTCTAATTGCCACACCAAACACAAGCGAATTGCTCTTTAAAGTTATTGTTACACTTAAATCATTCCACCTGTCAGCTCGCGATCATATCAAGCGCCTTTACCACAGCTTTAAAAACAGGAAACTAGTCAAATGAATATTATCGAACTGGATCAAAGTACAGTATCAAAAAACCTGCACAAAAAACCCTTCCAGATTAAACATGGTCTCAGCGACAATCCTCTTTTTACTCTGCCCAAGCTGGTTGAACTTGCGGCAAAAATGCCCCGTGATAAAATCGAATATAATTCAGGCGACCTTGAAATTGGTCAAACCGCAGAAACCACTCCAAAGCTCAATATGAAACCGCAAGAGGTGATTAACAGCATTGAGAACCACAATGCCTGGATGGTTATAAAACGAGTTGAAGAAGTTGAAGAATACAAAGTCCTTTTAACACAATTTGTTGACGGTCTTTTTGAAAATGCCGGTTTAAAGGGACAAAAATATCGTGACCTTGAAGGTTTTATTTTCATTTCATCAGCCAATGCCACCACGCCCTTTCATGTGGATGCAGAAGAAAACATCCTGATCCAAATTCGCGGATCCAAGGAAGTTCATATTTTTGATAATGAAGACCGCGCATTGGTCAGCGAACAACGTATGGAGATTTCCCCCTCGCAGTTTCGCAATCAAACCTATGATACAGCTTTTGAACAACGCGCCACTGTGTTTGAATTAAACCCGGGTGACGGCGTTCATATCCCCTATCTTGATCCTCATTGGGTTAAGGTAAACGGAGAGTACTCTGTCTCTATGGCCATGACATGGAAAACCCCAAAAGTGGAACGCCTCAACAAAATTCGTTTGATGAACGGCACCATGCGCCATTTCGGTTGGCCCCAAAAAGCCCCAGGTGCTTCACCTGTTTTTGACCAGGTAAAAGTCTTTGCCCATGATGCCATACGCATAGTTCTTGATCCTTTACGCAAATCAGAAAAGATTCGCTCAATTTTGCGCGGCTTGATTTATGGCAAGAAGGCTAATTATTACTATAATGAGCCAGCCGAATAAGCTCAAATGATGCCTGCACGCTCTAAAACAGCAATTTGACAGCATTTATTGCAAGAAATTCATCGCTTGTTTAAACTCCCTATTTAAGTTCTAGCTAAATTTACTATATAACGTAAAGTAAATTACAAATAGATTCGGGAGATGCGAGCATATGGTACAGACAAAACAACTTGATTTGGAAATCGAGAAAACCCGCAACCTTGTCGTTGAAATGCGCGATAAGATTCATAAAAGCAGCGAAGTTTTAGAAAAGGTTGCCAAATCAGACAGTTTTGGAGATGTCAATTTTGATATCGAAAATGCCCGCATCCAGGATGTTCTGGCCCAACAAAAGGTCATGGAATCAAACATCGCTGATCTTATCATCGGCCTTGAAGATGTCACTGAAGGTTTCGGAGCAGAATTTAAGAACATGCAGACTTTTTCTTTGTCTGAAAAACTCATTGGCCTGTTTTCAAAGAAAAAAGCCAACTCCATGCGCAATGATCGCGTTCGCACCACATCATTGGCCGGAAACTTACAAGACCTGCTAGCCAAGTCAGATACCATTGTCGGTATTTTAAAAGAACAAAAAGATGTCCTGACCGAGCGTTATAAAAATTCTGAAGACAGCTTAAGGTCTGTTATTGGTCAACGCGAAGATGTGACCGAACAGCTTAAAGCCACACAAGCACGCATCGAAGAACTCAACCCGATGTTGCTTGATATTGAAAACAAAATGGCAGCAACCACCAATCAGGCAGACCGCACTAAACTGGAATCTGAACGCTCAGAACTGGCGACCGAATACAACCAGGCCCAGGCCAAAGAACAAGAACTGCTTGCAGGCTCACAAACTCTGGAGCGCTACACCTCAATGTTCCAGACCTTTGTCGATAGCTTAAACAATCAGATTGCAGCTCAAAACACCTTAATTAACAAACTGTCTATTGATACAGAACAGCGGATTATTCTTTATAAATCTCTTGAAGATTCGCTTAAAACGGCTGCTCAACAAGATGTTGCCCACCAAATCAACACATTGGGAACAAAGGTTGACACCGCGGCTGAAGAAACCATGGCCGGCATTGGGGCAGCAGCCCAGCGTCATATTGCAGATCTGCTTGAATTGCATGAATCAAATATGGTCAATTCAGCCGAAATTCAACGCCGCAAACAATTAGCCGATGATGCCTTTGCCCGCCGTTTCTCTGAGGTATTGGAAAAACACGAATCATCAAATTACACCGCAAACTAATTTGGGTTTTCATCCATGACAACCTCAAATTCTGGCCAGCTTAGCGCAACCCGAAAATACTTTCAGGCAGTGGATTCAGCTTTTGATTCCCTTGATCGTATTTTTGAAACCGAAGGCATCTGGGTCAAAAATCACAACCTGATCTATGATGTGGTCAATTTGCATCTGGGCAAATTGCGTTGGTCTTTTGAGTGCTGGAAAAAAAGCATCTGGTTTCTTGATAAATTCAAAATTGATCTGGAAGATTCCGGCATGCCCACCTTCCAGAATGTCTTGCAGTTGGAAAATGACCGCCGACAGATTGCTGACATGCTGGAAAACCTGCCGGACCCAACCCAGATAAAAAACGAAATGGCCGAACTGATGTTAAAATACCGTCAGTTCCCCGATACCCTACAAAAAACCATGGGCGAGCGTCTCTATTACAATGCCCTTGAAAAGGGCCCGACCTTCAAACCTTTCACGCAACCTGAAACGGTAAAGCACTCTTATAATCCACGCTCAAAAAGACCTTATTATGTGGTCCATTGGGCAACATATGACGGCACACAAAACTTACCTATCGTTTATATGGCCGTCATTGAGGATTCATCAAAAAACGCCCCTAAACCTGTGCCAAAGAAATCAGGCCCTTGGGGTGATGTTGGCGGCGATACAATGCTGGGAGTAGGCTTGCCAAACACTGAGTTATCTGGACAGTTCAGAGCCTTTACCAAAGCCAATTCCCTATACAGCCTCACTTTAACATCCATCGCCACCGCAATGGACAAAGATTTTGAAACACTACATCCCAAACAGCTAAGGCGCTTTGTTTTAGGGCCACTTTACTTGGGCGGCATCACCCGGCAAAATCAGCATGTTCAAACCATTCTTGATCGCGTCAAAGACCCTGATGACAGTTGGTTGTTAAATTGGACCCTGCAAGAGCTGTTTTCAAAAGACGAAATTTCAACCAAACACGGCCTTTGGGGCCGTGCCGTCCCAAAAGAGATTTACCACATCAATACCGATGATATTGAGTGTGCAAAAAATGGCGTGAGTTCTCAGGAAAAGCACGCCCTGTTACCCCACGAAGCCTATCAGAAAACCTACGCCAGCGGCAAAGCAGATGAAATTTTTGATGGCTACCAGATTTACGTCGCTTCAGACGATCACATCATCAGACACGTTTAGCACCCTGTTAAAGCAATAAAACAAAAGGTTTTACGATGGACACCGGACTAACAACACTGGCAGAAAAAGATATTCTTAAACACCTGACCACGGCCCAGTCTTTGGTCGAACGGGCAACTGTTGTTATTAAATCTGATAGTTCAAAATCAAAGACGGAACTGGCTGGTACCCACCGCCGGTTTGTTTCAACCATTGCAGCAAAGCCTTCCCAGTCAAGTTTAAATGTCAAAATAGCTGAAACAATTCAAAACATTGCCCCAACCGATGGCATGTTATCCATTGCCCAACACACTTTATTATTCCGCCTGCGACGCGGCCTTGCTGTTGCCCTTGCAGTAAAAGATGTTTTTGCCCGCCAAACCAATCTGGAAAGCCTGAGTGTTGAAAATAAAAGCACGCCATTAAGTGGTGAAAATGCCAGACAATTTCATAACTTGTTGGCAGCAGCCAGTTTCGTCACCGCCTTTACCGCAGCATCATTCATTGTCCAAACGATCGACACAAGCGATGACCCGACAAGTGACTTGCCAGAACCTGTCTTCTCATTTGAAACCCCACATGAGGCCTTAAAGCACTTTTTATATGGCATAGATCAGGCCATTTCCGATGCACCCGATGATGCCCAGATGATGGCCCGCGCCAAAGGTTTTGCCCGCGCCATGCTGGAAGGGTTGGCCCAACGCCGCGCCCGCTTTAATGTGCTTGACAGCTTTGAGCAAAACCACATCCGTCTTGATGCCGATGATTTTGAACTCAACGGATTTGACATTCGCGACCGTGGTAAGCGCAAAAAATTGGTAATGAATTTCAAAAAACCCAATGAAGTTGTCGGCAACCACATTGCCAAATATCAGGCAACAAAATTAGCTAAAATGCTCATGGCCTATGATTTTGACAAACAACTCAACCCGTTTGTTGATCTTGGCGGCTTCCTGTTTACCTTCATTGGTGACGGCTTTCCCGGCACTGGTAAAACCACCCTTATTCAAATGATCGCCGGCCTGATTAAAGATTATTGCGATGTCGCCAATTATCCATTTCATTATGAAAACTTTGGTGTCGATCAAATTAGTTCCTATCAAGGCAAATCTGGTCAAAACTGTAAGCAATTCATCACCAATGTGCTTGACCCAAAGGTTATTGGCTTTGGCACGGTTGATGATATTGACCAGATTGCCGCCAAGCGTTCAGATGATCGTGCTTCGGCTGGTCAACAAGAAATCACTGCAGTTTTAATGGAAGGGTTTTCTGGCGCCAACACTGTTATTCGTGGCAATTGTTCATTTGGTATGTTCTCAAACTATCCTGAAAATGTTGACGATGCCCTACGCCAGCGCGCCAGCGCCCGCTGGTTGGTCGATGGCCCGCAAACCCAAGATGACTACATCGATATTTTTGCCCTGTTACTGGGTAAAAATCATTCAATCCCTCTTGGCGATCACGATATGTTTGCCGCTCAAGAAATCAAAAAAGCCGTTGCCACAGCCTATGAAAAACATTCCAAACCGCAAGAAGAAGCCTTGTTGAGAGTGTTTGAAAGATTTGGACAGGCCCATGGCGAACTAAAAACATTAAAAGACATTGGCCTTTATCTTTACGACATTAAACAAGCCGAACCACGCTTTACCGGGCGGGCCATTAAAAACATCACCGATGCGGTTAAAATGCGCGCCATGGATATTGAGCTACCAGATGAATGGTTTGAAACACCCGAACCGTTTATGCATAAATCTTATGATGAAAAACGCGATATGATCGCCTCTTTGCGCAAGCCAATCACCCTTGAAACCATTCAACAAGAAGTCAACCGTTATGCAGATTCAGAATTCCGTTACACTGATAAATCTGATGCGGCAGCGGTTGAAAACTATATCCGCGACCAACGCGTGAGAGAACGCGCCGCCGCAGAAATTGCCGAACTTAAACAAAGTGGGCACTGGAACGACTAATGGACCTGTTAATTGACAATGATCTGATTTATGGCGCCATGCACGAGGTTAATGAATCTCACATGATCGCACGCTATAATACAGCGCTGAAAGGTTTTGGCCTGCCGCCAACCAAATTAGACACCTTCACCATCGATGCAACAGGCTATTCACCTGAAATAGCAAAAGAGCTTGAAAATGAGGACTATCTGAACCCTCAAGGCATTAACCGACGCTTTATCATTTTGACACCTGAGCAAGAATCCCTACCCAGCGTTTACGCCAAATTTTCATCAACCTATGACTTGATGATGGCCATGTACCAAAAAAATGCCGAAAGCCTGCGCATCCTCACCTTGAAAGATGTGGTGTTTGGCGAGATTGAAAATTCGACTTTTCACATCGGCTCCATCGATGATATTTTATCTATCAAAGAAGTGGAATTTAAATTCCGCACAGGCGGCGATTTATTTACTAAAGCACGCAAATTAAAAACCTTACTCAATCGCTTTTTTACCGAAAAAGATTCATGGCAAGACCGGTTTTTGATGAACAAAATTCTTGAATATGGAAAGCTTGTCGGCGACATTCGATATAACAACATCATCCCGCGCAATACCAAATTTGAACTACCATCATTTTGGACCAGCCACTTTGACGGTCTTTATGTTTTCCGCGACAATGACGGGTCAAATGGTGGGCAAATCACTGTTATTGGAGATGAGCCCAACCCGTCATTTTTACAAAATGCCATGTTCGATTTCACTTATATCCATCGCCAGGACACAAAAGGGGTTTATCAGTTTCTCATTGATACAGGCCGTATCTCTGGCTTTGAACCTGACTGGCTTAAATCTTCAGGCCTTATTGATCTGCGCCAGGAAATCTATGTCCGCTCTACGATGAACAAATTAGACGAAACAACCGACTTGCAAAGCCTCAGCGATAATCAGGTCACCAATTGGATTCACAACAATATTGATGAATTATCCAAAAGCGGTGTATTCTCATTCCTCACCCGAATACAAAAGAGCTTGCTCAATGATGTTGTACCAAACTTGAAAAACGTCACTGCAGCACTTAAGTTAATGATAGTACGGGCCAATCCCGATCATCAGGACCGCGTTTTGGTGGCACGGTTATTATCGCAATTTGCTGATTTTGATTTTTTCACAAAGTTTGCAGTAAATAAGCAACGCTTTTACAATGACTACAACCATTATAATAACAATTTGCGCAATTATGTCGTACATAAAATAACCGACCAATATTTCCCTTACCGAAAACAATATTGGGAAACTTTATTTTCACGACCGGAGGACTAATCATTGCTCGACCCTATTTTTGAGTGGATCAATAAAATTTTCGCCCTTTTCATGGCAACCATCAAAGGCGCATTGCGCTGGCTTGGCGCGCCATTTGTATGGCTTTACACCACCTACAAAACCTCTGGTTGGATTATCAAAGGGCTTTTATTGCTGATCTTTATCCCCATAGTTTTTGTTTATGGCTGGTTCTTTTGGCACGCTTTATGGATTCGCGGCTACGACATTGCCTACATCAATAAGTACAAATACTCTGGTTTGAATTACACCGCAGGTGAGCAGGTTTCGATCGAAGGTGGTTCACAAACCACCAAAACCTGTGGCCGTTCCGCCATTGTTGATGTCACCGCAGAGCTTGTTGACTTTTCAGTAAATCAAAACTCATGGATTTCTTCCATGCCCACCTACAAAGCCGGATTTTTTGGCTTTAGCTGGGATGGCACCCCATGGTTTGACAACACCGCCTCATTCCAGCGTGGTGTTCATCAGGCTGTGCAACGCACCGCCGTTGAACTGACCGATACTTTGGGTCGTATTCGCGGCACCTCAGAAGTTAATAAAGACTTACAAAGCGCCCGCAGCGCCCTACAGTTTGATGAATTCACCTGGTACTTCAACCCCTTTGACAGTAAACGCCCCTTCGGCCCGACCACAAAAACCCCAACATATTACCGCAGCGCCATTAAACAACTCAAAGGCTTTAATAACAGTCTGGTAAAATGCCAGGCAACTTTTGATGCCCGCGCCGATAATTTACGCACATTTGTTGATCGTATTGCTAAAGATATCGGCTCAACATCTGCCGCCATTAAACGCCGTTCCGAAGCCTCAAATGCGGGCTG
This sequence comes from Hyphomicrobiales bacterium, assembly GCA_026996935.1. Taxonomy (GTDB): domain Bacteria; phylum Pseudomonadota; class Alphaproteobacteria; order Rhizobiales; family Aestuariivirgaceae; genus JALWJW01. The sequence continues at coordinate 20,912 of JALWJW010000446.1, read as the reverse complement.
GTTTGACTTTTATGCCGACAATCAATTCATGTTTGCAAAAGGCCAGCTTTATGGTTATTACGGCATTTTGCGTGCAGCACGTGCCGACTTCCACGAAATCATCGAAAAACGTAACCTTACCGATGTCTGGAACAATATGGAAAGTCAGATAAAATCGGCCTTGGAACTTAACCCGATGATTATTTCTAACGGTAAAGAAGACGGCTGGCTTATGCCTACCCATGTTACCACCATGGGGTTTTATGTCCTGCGTGTACGCTCAAATCTCGTTGAGATTCGTTCGATCTTAAGCCGATAAACAACCCGTTGCGCCTTGCTCTATGCTTTGCCACATTCAGGGCGCAACGACTAACTCAAAAAAGCTTTCACATCACCAAGCACTTTTTCAATATTTTGATAAAACCGCGCCACATGCACCCCATCAATTAAAGCGTGATGAACTTCAACGCTCACCGGCATAAACCAGGAACCATGAGTTTTGGTAATTTTGCCCCAGACAATACGCGGAATACAATCATCTGGCCCATCAAGCGCATTGGTCATTTGGGTGAAATTGAGCCAGGGCAGGCAGGATAAATAAATCCAATTGCTCTCATGGGCAACCTCATCAACCAAACCATCACTTGCTTTGACTTTTAAAATCTCTTGCTCACAGCGCCCATTAAACGCTGCAAAATTACCCGTGTAACGAATATCACAAAACCCAAACCGATCATCATCAATAGGCACTGTTGTTGAGGCATGCACAATGTCATGTTCCACAACGCCATCGCCAACAAAGCGCGTTCGAAATTCAGGCACGTCATTGGCCGCACGCATAATCGCATAAAGCGCGCCATTGTAAACCGACAAGCCAGCCGGCTTTAACACGCTCATTAACGGGGTTACATTCACCTGCGCACACAGGCTAAAATGTGGGCTGGCCACTTTTCGGAAATGCTCATAATGCGAACGCCGCGACCAGGTGGTTAAATCAATTGTTTTCAAATTCGCTTTCCCCATGTAAAAACAAATACGTGTAAAAGCTAGTACGTGTAAAAGCTAATATACTTTAAATCATTCTAAACTTTACCCGAGCACTTTGCCAAATGTCATTTCTTGATACGTTAAAAATTACCGCTGATGAAACTGAAAGCACGCTTGATGAACTTTTAGCCCTAAACGGCTTCACCGCTCCACGTATTGGAGAAGCTATGCGCTATTCTGCTTTGGCACAAGGCAAACGCCTGCGGCCATTTTTCGTTTGCGAAAGTGCTAAAATTCTTGGCGCTAATCATCAAAATGCCTTACGCGTGGGGGCAGCTCTTGAAGCGGTCCATTGCTATTCATTGGTGCATGATGATCTTCCCGCTATGGATGATGATGATTTACGCCGTGGCAAACCCACCTGCCATATCCAATTTGATGAAGCCACCGCCATTTTAGCCGGTGATGGACTTTTAACCATCGCCTTTGAAATTCTAGCAAATCAAAAAACCCATACCGACCCATTAGTGCGCTCAAACCTTGTGTTAGAATTGGCCAAAGCCTCTGGTCCCAATGGCATGGTCGGCGGGCAAATGCTTGACCTGGAAGCCGAACAACGCGCCAGCCAAAGCCTTGATGAAATCATCAAAATTCAAAGTCTCAAAACTGGCGCATTGTTTCATTTCTCACTCATTGCAGGAGCAATTTTAGCCAATGCCGACCAAAAGAGCTTTCAGGCCCTTGCTACCTATGCCGAAAAAGTTGGCCTTGCCTTTCAGATTGCCGATGACATTTTAGATGTTGAATCAACCCCCGAAGCCCTGGGCAAAGCCACCCAAAAAGATGCCGATGCCGGTAAATCAACCTTCATCGATCTTTACGGCTTAGATGGTGCCAAACAAAAGGCCAAAGAATTGGCTGATAGCGCGTGTCAGGCTCTGTCTATTTTTGGCGACAAGGCCGAGAATTTACGTCAAGCGGCACGTTTTATAGTCGAGCGTAAGAAATAAGACCAGGCCTTTACCAATGCCAATCACAAAAAAGTTGCTGATATTGTGAACGGCACTTGCTTGTTAAAGCAGCGGCAAACCCCATATATTCAGACAGAGGCCAATACCCTGACAGAGGGGGGGGAACGTTAAACTTTTATTGGAGACAATAATGAAACGAATTTCAAAACTACTCGGCCTGTCATTGGCCGCCGCCATTTTTTTACCCATCGGACAATCAAACGCTCAATTCATCAAATTTAACGGCTATGACCGTGATTTTGCCACCGATTATTGTGAATACTACAAAACCCGCGCCGCCTTTGCTAAACAACGCGAACGCAAAGGTATCCGCTCAAAATACCGCAACAAAACCGCCCGCTCCCTACGCGCGCAATACATCGCCTGCCTAAAAAAATACGCAACCCCCAACACCTATATTCCGCGCAAGTAAGTAGTGAGTATTAAACAGAATACAAAATAAACCAAATCCCCCGCCGTCATCTTCGGACTTGATCCGAAGATCTGGAAACAAAAGCACCACCATCAAGCAAAACATTCTGGCCCCACGGTTCAAGCCAGACAATGACGACAGGGAGAATAAACCCTACCCCCAGCGCTGCTGAATATAGTTCTCCACAATATTTTGAAACTGCTGCGAAATATCTTCACCGCGCAGGGTTTTCACCTTTTTACCATCAATGAACACAGGCGCAGCAGGCACTTCACCAGTACCAGGTAGCGAAATGCCAATATCGGCGTGTTTTGATTCACCGGGACCATTCACAATACAACCCATCACCGCCACTTGAAGTTTTTCAAACCCCTGATATTCTTCGCGCCACTCAGGGGTGCGCTTAAGAATAAAGTTTTCAATATCTTTGCCAAGCTCTTGGAACACGGTTGATGTGGTGCGCCCGCAACCGGGACAAGCAATCACCATCGGTTTAAACGACCGCAGCCCCATTGTTTGCAAAATCTCTTGCGCCACAATCACCTCGCGCGAGCGATCTCCGCCAGGTTCTGGCGTTAGTGAAATACGAATCGTATCGCCAATGCCTTCTTGCAATAAAACCGACAAGCCTGCGGTTGAGGCTACAATGCCCTTCGACCCCATACCCGCCTCGGTTAAACCAAGATGCAAAGCATAATCACAGCGATCAGCCAACATGCGATAACAGGCAATCAAATCCTGTACTTCTGAAACCTTGGCTGAAATAATAATTTTATCTTTACCAAGCCCCAAATCAACCGCTCTTTCTGCCGATGAAATGCCTGACTGGATCATGGCTTCATGCATAATCAAACGAGAATCCAAAGGCTCATCAAGTTTGGCATTTTCATCCATCAACCGCACAATCATCGATTGATCGAGCGAGCCCCAATTAACCCCGATCCGAACAGGCTTGTCATACTCAATAGCTTTTTCAATCATCATTGAGTAATTACGATCCTGTTTAGCTTTGAAACCAACATTGCCCGGGTTAATCCGATACTTGGCCAATGCCTGCGCGCAATCTGGATAATCACGCAAAAGCGTGTGACCGATATAATGAAAATCACCCACCAGCGGGACATCAACGCCAAGCAGGTCAAGCTTTTCTCGAATGGCTCCAACGGCCGCGGCTGCTTCTTTACGATCAACCGTAATCCGCACCAATTCAGACCCGGCCCGCGCCAATTCAACAACCTGGGCCACTGTGGCATCAACATCGGCCGTATCTGTATTGGTCATAGATTGCACCACAACAGGAGCACCACCGCCCACCATTACTTTTCCAACCTTCACACCAATACAATTCCGGCGCGTTGTGACTGCTGAATAACTCATTTTATATTTCCTGAAATTTCCAATTTTCTGGCACAACTTATGCCACTAACTGGCCCCATTTGGTAGCAAAATTTTCTTTGACCACATTCAACTATTCACTTATCAAATACAACCTATACAACCAAAACACACAAAGTCTCAAACATGGCCACTCAATTAAATAAATTGGCAAATCAATTAAAAGCCAAACATGCGATTTTAGAAGATTGCCCCGAAATTGAAACCAAACTGGCCATTGCCCTTTTACTTTCCCAACTTATTCCTGCTGACGGCAAAGTTTTACAATGCGAAACCGACCGCCTGACAAAACTGGCCTCTCGCCGTTTTAAAGTTGATCCAAAAGTAATCGCAGATTTTCTTGAAAAGACAAAAATAAACCACACTGAAAACATTCCTGTTTCAGAACTTACAGATACACTCAAAACAAAAATAAGCTCAAAACAATCTAAGTCATTCATCCGTGACCTTTGGGATATTGCCCTTGCCGATGATGAGCTGCACACATTGGAAGAAGCAATGATCTACAATGTTGCCGATCATTTAGGTGTAAGCCGCCGCGATGTGATTGCTCAGCAAACCAAGGTTTGCGCTTAAAGCTTATATGCGCCATATTTTGTTGGAAGACACCAACAGTCAGGCCACAACACCAATGAATATTGCAAACTGGATTATCCGTGCCGCTTTATCCCGCCCGACATACCCCGCAGTTGGCCATGGCCATAATGTCGTTCTAAATTACCAGCAACTGAGCCAAGAAGTTGGCACCATTGCAGGTGGCTTATTAGATCAAAAAAACTTAAATCCGGGTGATCGCGTTGGCATTATCTCGGCCAATACCCCACAATATATTGAAACCATCTTTGCCATTTGGCACGCAGGCTTAATCGCCGTCCCCATCAACGCCAAACTACACCAGAGCGAACTTGACTACATTCTAACCGATGCCGATGTTTCTTTATGTTTTGTCAGCCCCGAAATATTTGCAAAAAACCATCAAACAAAAACACCCTTTGTTGCCTTTGGAAGTGATGAATACCGCGCCCTGTTAAACAATTCACCCGCCCCCATTCATCCATCAAACCCAACCGATACGGCCTGGCTTTTTTACACATCAGGCACGACGGGGAAACCAAAAGGGGCCATGCTCAGCCACCGCAACCTCATGGCTATGTCTCTTAACTATTTCAGTGATTTTGACAAAGTAGAACCAGGCGACACCATCATCCACCCTGCCCCGTTAAGCCATGGAGCAGGCTTATGGATGCTTCCCCACGTGTGTGCAATGGCCTGTAATGTCATTCCACAAAGCGGCGGGTTTGATTGTGAAGAAATTTTTGGTCTCCTTAGCCACTGGCCCAATGTCTCTTTTTTTGCCGCCCCCACCATGGTACGGCGTTTAACTTTGCACAAAACCAAAGCCAAACCTGAAAATTTAAAACTCATTATATACGGCGGCGCGCCCATGTATGTAACCGATTGCATCGCCGCGCTTGATCGTTTTGGCCCAAAGCTGGCCCAACTATATGGACAAGGCGAAAGCCCCATGACCATCACCCACCTGCCCAAACAAATGCTTGCCGATAAAATCCACCCCGACTGGAAACACCGTTTAGGCACCGTTGGCATTTGCGATAGCTGCGTTAGTGTGAAAATCGTTGATGATAACGACCAGGAAGTTCCAACTGGCCAAACAGGCGAAATCATCGTTTCTGGCGACACTGTCATGACGGGATATTGGAACAATCCAAAAGCCACAAACCAAAGCCTGAAAAATGGCTGGCTTTACACAGGCGACATTGGCCATTTTGACAATAACGGCTTTCTCACTCTTACCGACCGCGCCAAAGATTTAATTATTTCAGGCGGGTCAAACATCTATCCACGAGAAATTGAAGAAGTCCTGCTCACAGCATCTGGGGTAGAAGAAGTCAGCGTTATTTCACGACCCGATGCTGATTGGGGCGAAATTGTTGTAGCCTATATTGTTGGCAACACCGATGAAAAGCGGCTTGATGACCATTGCCTTAAGAATATTGCCCGCTTCAAACGCCCCAAAATTTACCGCTTTATCGATGAATTGCCGAAAAATAATTATGGCAAAGTGCTTAAAACCCAATTGCGCTTACTCGAAAATCAAACGCCAGCAACATAATTTCTATCTGACTTTTCATCACAAGCAAGTGTGACACCCACCAATCAACTTGCTCATTGATAAGCTTGCGCCTAAATTTGTTGTGACAGATAATCAGAAAGAAACCCATGACCGTTTCAAGCCAAAAACTTTCAACCACCACCCCAATCAACTGGGCTGTTGTCTTCATTGCCGCCATCGCCCTTCTTGGAGGAGCCGCCTTCATTCAATCCAATGTTCCTGGCGGCAAGCCAGCGGTTTATCTCTTAGGCGGCCTTATGGGTATCGCCCTATACCATGCCTCATTCGGCTTTACAGCAGGTTGGCGACATCTGGTCACCAACAAACGCGGTGCAGGCATGCGCGCTCAAATGCTGACCTTTGCCATTGCCGCCGTTGTCATTCTGCCCATTCTCCAAAATGGTGAGATTTTCGGTCATGGTGTCATTGGCGCAAATGCACCCGTTGGCGTTGCCATGTTACTTGGTGCATTTATGTTTGGCTTTGGCATGCAGCTTGGCGGTGGCTGCGCCTCTGGCACACTTTACACTGTTGGCGGCGGCTCCACCCGTATGGTGGTTACATTAATGTTTTTCATGGCAGGGTCTGTTATTGGCAGTGCCGATTTACCATGGTGGTTCACCACACCACGTTTTACCAGCGGCACCTTGTTACAGGCTGCTGGCCTTTACCCGACAATAGTAATCACCCTGTCCCTGCTCGCTTTAATCGCATTGTTAACAATAATAATCGAGTATAATGCCCACGGTAACGTACTGCATGGCGAGCAGCCTCAAGCTAAAAATACACCCTATTACAAACGACTGGTTCGCGGCCCTTGGCCGCTGATCTGGGGCGGCATTGCTCTGGCTCTTGGCAATATTGCAGTTTTATCTTTAACCGGACACACATGGTCCATCTCATTTGGCTATACCTTATGGGGGGCCAAAGCCCTTGGGGCATTAGGCATCGATTTAAGCCAGACTGAGTTTTGGACATGGGGTTATCCATCACGCGCCTTAAAGGGCAGTTTATTTGCCGAAGACACATCGGCAATGAATTTCGGCATTATTTTTGGCGCCGCATTAGCAGCCGGATTAGCTGGAAAATTTGGCACCTTTAAAAAAATCCCCTTCAAGTCAATAATCGCCGCCATCATTGGCGGCCTGCTCATGGGCTATGGCGCTCGCCTGGCTTCAGGCTGCAACATCGGGGCATTATTTTCGGGCATTGCTTCAGGCAGTTATCACGGCTGGGCATGGCTGGTGTCTGGTTTTATTGGTAGTTATTTTGGCATTTTAGCCCGTCCAGTTTTTAGATTATAAATTTACGTTACTTAATCAAAATGGCATGATACAATTTTGCATAAATAATATTAATGCAACTTTACCTCATACTGTAAGCAGCCATGGAACTTCGCCAATTAAGAACACTGATTGCCATCGCAGATTTTGGCACCTTTGCCGCCGCTGCTGATGCCATTGGCCTTACACAATCAGCCGTTAGTTTACAGATTAAAAGCCTTGAAGATGAAATCGGTACAGAGTTATTTAACCGCCGTCACCGCCCTCCAGTATTGAATGAAAAGGGCCTCAGAATTATTGAGCAGGCCCGCAAGGTCTTGAATATGTGCGAGGAAATCACCCGTCAAAGCGGAAATATCACTTTAGAAGGCACATTAAACTTTGGTGCCGTCCCCACATCCATCGCCTCCATTTTACCCCCTGCCCTTGTAATGATGCGAGAACGTCACCCAAAATTACATATCCGAGTCACCAATGGCTTATCGGCTGAATTGGCCGCGGCCACCCGATCGGGCGAGATTGATGCCGCCATTGTTGCAGAGCCTACCAAACTGGCCGAAGGACTGATTGCAAAACCCATTGCACGAGAACCTTTATTGGTGATTGCCCCACCTCACACAAAAGGTGAAACAGATAAAGAGTTGTTAGAGGGTGGCTCTTTTATCCAATTTTCGCGCCGCGCCTGGACAGGTCAACAAATTGACCGCTTTCTAACCGACCGCAATATTCACGTCAATCATGGTATGGAAATTGATAACCTTGATGCCATTGGACGCATGGTTTCATTTGGTCTTGGCGTGTCTGTTGTCCCCTTACCGCGCACAGGCTCAAAAATCCTTGACGGCTTAAAGTGGCTGCCCTTTGGTGATCCGCCAATGCATCGCACCCTGGTAATGATCGAGCGACAATCCAGCCCCCAAACCCAACTCATTCAAGCCCTTACCACAGTTTTACAACAAGTCAGCACCACCCAGTCATGAAAAGCAAAAAAGCCCTGCAAATACATGCAAGGCTTTAAGCATAGTCAAAAGAGAGTCTTGAGGGGGATGAGGGGAACTCTCTTTTTCCTAAAATCAATCTTCTAAAAACAAATCTTAGAGATAAGTCACTTTATAAATCCGACCTGAACGTGCTTTCACGCGAAGACGATACCAGACACCGCCACGTTTTGCGTGGAATGTATAACGTGAACCTGAACAATCAATAGCGCGAATTTTGTAATAACCACGATTGCGGATTTTACGACGAGCTTTAGTACAATATGAAACACGTGGCGCATAATAACGTGGGCGTGGCGCATAATATGGAGCCGGTACATAAACAGGCGCTGGTACATAAACCGGTGCAGGAACATAGCCAGGGCCATAATAACCGCCATAATATCCAGGACCGCCTAAATGAACACCAATATTTACCCGCGCTTGGGCTTGTTCAACAGGTTGAAAAGCAACGAAACTTGCGACAAGTGCTGTTGCTGCAATAATTGTTTTCTTTAACATTGGTGTATCCTCCAATAATGTTTCTCAATTCGACCGTCCCGAATGGTCTTCCTTAATGATGGATACACAATGTCATAAAACGACTGAACGGAACCTGACGGCCCCGTTCATCTCCCGTTCATCTAACGGATTTTTGGATATAAGAATTTGATATTTAATAATAAAAAAATACCAAAAAAGTTATTTTAAGCGTGAATTGCCCGTTTTGCCACTGCCATTGCCGCTTCTTTCACAGCCTCTGACATTGTTGGATGAGCATGACAGGTGCGCGCCAAATCTTCGGCTGAACCACTAAACTCCATCAAAACTGCAGCTTCATGGATCATTTCCCCGGCACTGGCACCAAGAATATGAACCCCCAAAACCTTATCGGTTTTGGCATCGGCAATAACCTTAACAAACCCGTCAGGGGTTTGATTGGCTTTAGCACGACCATTGCCCATAAAGGCAAACTTGCCAACCACATAGTCAATTCCGTCAGCTTTGAGGTCTTCTTCAATCCGCCCAACACTGGCAACTTCGGGCATCGTATAAACCACACCCGGAATCACATCATAATTTACATGGCCAGACTGACCTGCCAGAATTTCAGCCACGGCCACGCCTTCATCTTCAGCTTTATGGGCAAGCATTGGTCCACGAACACAATCACCAATGGCATAAATGCCCTCAACATTGGTTTTAAAGTGATCATCAATTTCAACCTGACCACGTTGGCTCATTTTAACGCCAAGGTCTTCAAGGCCAAGACCTTGTGTGTAAGGCATACGCCCGATTGCCACCAAAACCACATCAGCCTTAATGTCTTCAGACTCGCCACCTTTGGCAGGTTCAACCGTAACCGTTACACCACTTTTTGTCGTTTTAACACCAGACACTTTCGTGCCTAATCTAAACTCAAAGCCTTGCTTTTTTAACATACGCGGAAATGTTTTAGCCACATCCCCATCCATGCCCGGCAAAATACGATCAAGAAACTCAACAACCGTAACTTTTGCGCCAAGACGAGCCCAGACAGAACCAAGCTCCAGCCCGATAACACCAGCCCCGACCACAACCAGATGCTTAGGCACTTTTGGCAGCTCAAGCGCACCGGTTGAAGACACAACCTGTTTTTCATCAATTTCTACACCGGGCAAATTGGCAACAGCAGAGCCTGTTGCAATAACAATATTTTTGCTGGCAAGTTTTGTGACACTGCCATCACCACCTGTCACTTCAACCACACCCTTATCGACAATTTTACCCGTACCAATAAAAGGTGTGACTTTGTTTTTCTTAAACAGGAAATCAATGCCTTTGGTATTACCCAAAACCACTTCATCCTTAAACGCCATCATTTGCTTAATATCAATTTTTGGTTTGCAGCCATTAATACCCATTTTTTCAAACTTGTGACCTGCTTCTTCAAAGCTTTCAGAAGCGTGAAGCAAAGCTTTTGAAGGGATACAACCTACATTCAAGCATGTACCGCCATGGGTTGGCCGTTTTTCAACAACGGCAACCTTCATCCCCAATTGCGCCGCACGAATGGCGCACACATAACCACCCGGGCCAGAACCTATGATTGTGAGATCAAATTGGTGTTCAGACATAATTTCAATTCCAATCTATAGGTCTAAAATAAAACGTTTAGGGTCTTCAAGGCACTCTTTAATACGCACCAGGAATGTTACCGCCTCTTTGCCATCAACAACACGGTGATCATAAGAAACGGCTAAATACATCATTGGCCGGGCCACAATTTCACCATTTACCACAACAGGGCGCTGAACAATATTATGCATGCCCAAAATACCAGATTGTGGGGCGTTTAAGATAGGCGTCGACATCAGAGAACCATAAATACCACCATTTGAAATAGTAAATGTACCACCCGTCATATCGGCCATAGACAATTTACCCTCACGCGCTTTTGCGCCCAACTCATTAATGCCTTTTTCAATTTCAGCCAAAGACATTTGATCTGCATCACGAAGCACTGGCACAACCAAACCTTTATCGGTCCCAACAGCAACGCCAATATGGCAGAAATTTTTATAAACCAGATCATCACCATCAATTTCAGCATTAACAGCAGGCACATCTTTTAAGGCCACACAAACAGCTTTGGTGAAAAAGCTCATAAAGCCAAGCTTAACACCATGTTTTTTTAAGAACATATCTTTATATTCAGACCGCAAAGACATGATAGCTGACATATCAACCTCATTGAAAGTGGTCAGCATGGCCGCTGTATTTTGCGCATCTTTTAACCTCTTGGCGATTGTTTTACGCAACCGTGTCATCCGCACGCGTTCTTCACGCGGGGCATCAGCTTCGCTGACAGATGCGCGAGGCTCTGGAGCTGGAGTCAGAACAGCAGCAGGCGCTGAGGATTTGTTTTCAAGATAGGCAAGCACATCGCCTTTAACCAATCGGCCATCTTTACCCGTGCCTTTAATATCAGCGGGGTTAAGATTGTTTTCAGCAACAAGCTTGCGAACTGCTGGTGACAATTCATCACCGCCCGATGCTTTTTGTGCAGATGCCTCAGATGCGGTTGCAACAGGAGCTGAAGCTGCAGCGGCAGGAGCCGCCGCTGGCGCGCCCTTGCCTTCAGAGATCACACCAAGCAGCGCGCCCACATCAACAGTATCGCCTTCATTAGCAACAATCTCAGACAACACACCACTTGCAGGTGCCGGCACTTCAAGAGTTACTTTATCGGTTTCAAGTTCAACCAAAGGCTCATCAGCAACAATTACCTCACCTTGTTTTTTAAACCATGTCGCTATCGTAGCCTCGGTAACACTCTCGCCAAGGGTCGGTACGCGAATTTCATTAGCCATTATTTCATTTCCTATTTATCGGAGAATTATTCGTAATATCAATCTGTTCACTAAAGTTTATTCGTTTTCAGGCGCTTCTGCCAAAGCTTCATCAAGGAAAGCATGCATTTGTTTTAAATGCCTGCTCATCAAACCTGTTGCTGTAGATGCCGATGCCGGACGCCCGACATAGCGAGGGCGCACATTTCTGGCATTAATGTAATTCAGCACCCATTCAATATTAGGCTGAACAAAAGTCCAGGCACCCATATTATAAGGCTCTTCCTGACACCAGACAAATTCAGCATTTGGAAAACGCGCAAGATCTTTAATCAACGCTTTGTGGGGGAAAGGATATAATTGCTCAACCCGCATCAGATAAATATCATGGATACCTTTCTTTTCGCGCGCTTCAAACAAATCAAAATAAACCTTGCCCGAACATAAAATCACACGCCTGATTTTATCATCAGCCACAAGCGTATCGGCCGTACCATAAGCAGGGTCGTTATGATCCCACAATATACGATGGAAAGTAGAATCCGCATCAAAGTCAGTTAATGGTGACACACTTTTCTTATGACGAAGCAATGATTTAGGTGTCATCATTATCAATGGTTTACGGAAATCACGTTTCATTTGACGGCGCAGAATATGGAAATAGTTTGCAGGTGTTGTACAGTTTGCAACCTGCATATTATCTTCTGCACACAACTGCAAATATCGCTCCAGACGAGCCGATGAGTGTTCTGGCCCCTGGCCTTCATAACCATGGGGCAACAAAACAACCAAACCGGACATACGCAACCATTTACGTTCACCAGATGAAATGAATTGGTCAAAAATCACCTGTGCTCCATTAGCAAAATCACCAAATTGAGCTTCCCACAACACCATCGTGTTTGGCGCTGAAAGCGAATAACCATACTCAAACCCGAGAACGGCTTCTTCTGACAGCATTGAGTTAATGACTTCTATCTCCGCATTATTATCTTTTTCCAGATAATTGAGCGGTGTATAGCGCTCTTCATTTTCCTGATCGACCAACACCGCATGACGTTGAGAAAACGTACCGCGTTGCACATCCTGACCTGAAAGGCGAATAGGATAGCCTTCCATTAATAAAGTACCAAATGCCAAACTTTCAGCCATGGCCCAATCAAGCCCCTGACCAGTTTCTATCATTTTAGCGCGCGCTTTATAAATTCGCGCCAGGGTTTTATGCGGGGTAAAGTTCTCTGGAATTGTCGTTATGCTCTTACCAACTTTTCGTAAAGTATCAGTCACAACACCGGTCATACCACGGCGCGGGTCATCTGCATCATTGGCTTTGCTTAAACCGGACCAATGCCCATCAAGCCAGTCTGCTTTATTGGGTTTGTAATTATCGGCCGCAATAAAATCTTTATCAAGTTGAGCCCGATACTCATTGATCATTTCACCAAACTCCTGCGCCGTCAAAACACCCTCTTCAATCAGGCGGTTGGCATAGAGTTTAGCAACATTGGGATGCTTTTTAATTGCCCGGTACATACGAGGCTGGGTGAAAAACGGCTCATCAGCTTCATTATGACCATAACGACGATAACAGAACATATCGATCACAACAGGGCGACCAAAGGTTTGACGAAACTCTGTGGCAACTTTGGCAGCATAAACCACAGCTTCTGGATCGTCACCATTACAGTGAAAAATCGGAGCTTCAATCATTTTAGCCACATCAGAAGGATAAGGCGATGAACGCGCCCAGATAGGTGACGTTGTAAAACCGATTTGGTTATTAATGATAAAGTGAATAGAGCCACCCGATTTATGACCGCGCAGATCAGACAAACCAAAACATTCAGCAATCACCCCCTGCCCGGCAAATGCGGCATCACCATGAATAAGCAATGGCAAACAAGATGTTCTTTCCTGATCTTTCTTGCGATCTTGTTTGGCCCGCGCCTTACCGAGCACAACAGGGTCAACAATCTCAAGATGAGACGGATTAGCGGTCAAAGACAAGTGAACTTTGTTGCCATCAAACTCCCGATCAGAAGATGATCCCAAATGATATTTCACATCGCCCGAACCTTCAACTTCTTCTGGAGTGGAAGACCCACCTTTAAACTCATGAAAGATCGCGGCAAATGGTTTTTCCATCACATTGGCCAGCACATTCAAACGCCCGCGGTGCGCCATGCCAAGCACGATGGAATCAACCCCCATCGCCCCGCCACGTTTAATAATCTGCTCAAGCGCAGGGATCATAGACTCCCCGCCATCAAGCCCAAACCGCTTGGTACCAGTATATTTTATATTGAGAAATTGCTCAAAACCTTCACCAATCACCACCTTGCGTAGAATTGCTTTGCGACCTTCAGGGGTAAAATGGATTTCTTTATCTTTGCCTTCAATACGCTCCTGAATCCAGGCTTTTTGTTCAGGGTTTGAAATGTGCATAAATTCAACACCAAGCGTTGAACAATATGTCCGTTTCAAAATCGCAATAATTTCACGTAAAGTGGCTTTTTCTAAACCAAGCACATGATCTATAAAAATCGGGCGATCCATATCAGCTTCAACAAAACCATAAGAAAGCGGGTCAAGTTCTGGCTGAATAGCTTCATCACGCAGCTTTAACGGATCCAAATCGGCCGCCAAATGTCCGCGCATGCGATAAGCACGGATCATCATCAACGCCCGTACAGAATCAAGCGTTGCCTTTTTCAGCTCATGCTCGGTTAAGGTGTTACCATCTGATTTTGCTTTATTGGCAATTTTGGGCTGAATGTCTTTTTCAGTTGCAGCCCAATCACCGCCCCCGCCATTACCATTTAATGCTGAAACAATTTCACCATTTTCAGCAACAGGCCAGTCAGGCCGCGTCCAGGACGCACCTTTAGCTTCAGCGCGCACATCACCTGGCGCATCACCCAATTGCTTAAAATAATCCTGCAATTGCGGATCGACACTTGATGGGTCGTCCTGAAATTGTGTGTAAAGTTGTTCTAAATATTGAGCATTGCCGCCATAAAGAAATGATGTCCGCTCGAACACATCATTCTGGTCTGTTTTGGCCATATCCCTGCTGGTGGTGCGTTGCGAACGCAACCACCTCCCTGATTTTGATCAAACCGCATCCAAATATGCACACCTGAATGCGGCTAATTGATCGTTCTATATAAATGGTCGAACAATTGTCTGTGTATGCCCAATCGAGCCATCATTGTTCTGGTTACGTTTCTTAACTTACTTAATCAATTCAATCATACTGGTACCAAGCTGTGCTAAACTGTCTGCCACTTTGATATCTGCTGATCGCATTGCTTCAATTTTACCTTCGGCACCACCTTTACCACCAGAAACAATAGCACCAGCGTGGCCCATCGTACGGCCGGGAGGTGCTGTGCGTCCGGCAATGAAGCCAACGGTAGGTTTTTTAATTTTTGAATCTTTTAAGAATTGCGCGGCTTCTTCCTCGGCCGAGCCACCAATTTCACCGATCATAATAATCTGTTTGGTTGCATCATCTGCCAGGAACATTTCCAGCATATCGATAAATTCCGTGCCTTTAACCGGATCACCACCAATACCAACACAGGTTGTTTGACCAAGCCCCACATCAGTTGTTTGTTTCACCGCTTCATAGGTCAATGTGCCTGAACGTGAAACAATACCAACAGAACCAGGCAGATGAATGTGGCCTGGCATAATGCCAATTTTACATTCACCCGGTGTAATCACACCAGGACAATTTGGCCCGATCAACCGGCTTTTCGATCCACAAAGAGCCCGTTTGACTTTAACCATATCAAGCACAGGAATGCCTTCGGTAATACAAACAATCAATTCAATTTCAGCATCAATAGCTTCTAAAATAGCATCTGCAGCAAAGGGTGGCGGCACATAAATGACCGTCGCATTTGCCCCTGTCACATCGCAGGCTTCACCTACTGTATCAAACACAGGAAGGTCTAAATGCTTCGTTCCACCCTTACCAGGTGTTACACCACCAACCATTTTTGTACCATATTCAATGGCTTGTTCAGTGTGAAAAGTCCCTGTTGCACCGGTAATGCCCTGACAGATAACTTTGGTATTTTTATCAATTAGAATTGACATTTAAGCGGCCTCCTTCACGGCCTGGACGATTTTCTTCGCCGCATCATCTAAATTGCTTGCTGAGATAACATTCAATCCAGATTCATCAATAATTTTTTGACCCTTCTCCACATTGGTGCCCTCAAGGCGCACCACCAATGGAACCTTCAATCCAACTTCTTTAACCGCCGTAATCACACCTTCAGCAATCACATCACAGCGCATAATACCACCAAAGATATTGACTAAAATGCCTTTGACATTAGGATCAGATGTAATAATTTTAAACGCAGCGGTTACTTTTTCAGCCGTCGCCCCGCCACCAACATCAAGGAAGTTTGCAGGCTCTGAACCATAAAGTTTAATAATATCCATTGTGCCCATAGCAAGACCGGCACCATTGACCATACAGCCAATTTCACCATCAAGCGTAATATAACTCAGATCATATTTTGATGCTTCAAGCTCTTTAGCATCTTCTTCGGTCTCATCACGAAGTTCCATAATATCTTTATGGCGGAACAGTGCATTGTCATCAAAACCAACCTTGGCATCAAGGCAGATCAAATCACCATCACCATTAACAACCAACGGATTAATTTCAAGCAAAGCCATGTCTTTTTGGGTAAAAGCCTCATAAAGCTGACCAATCATTTTCACGCACTGCTTAACCTGTTTGCCTTCAAGCTTAAGCGCGGCTGCAATTTTACGACCAACATAAGGCGCATAACCAACAGCAGGTTCAACATGAACCGTAACGATTTTCTCAGGTGTTGCTTCAGCAACTTCTTCAATGTTCATGCCACCTTCAGTTGAGGCAACAAAAGCAATTTTAGAGGTTTCACGGTCAACCAGACAAGAAAGATAAAGTTCGCGCTCAATAGCAGAACCCTCTTCAATATAGATCCGATTAACAACTTTACCTTCAGGCCCTGTCTGGTGGGTCACAAGCGTCATGCCTAACATACGTTCTGCTTCTGAACGCACTTCGTCAATCGACTTAACCACTTTAACACCGCCGCCTTTACCACGACCACCTGCATGGATTTGTGATTTCACAACCCATACCGGCCCGCCAAGTTCTTCTGCAGCCTTTACTGCTTCATCAACACTAAAAGCTGGAATGCCATTAGCTACCGACACGCCAAAGCTTTTAAGAACCTGCTTGGCCTGATATTCATGAATATTCATTGAAGGATAACCCTAACCTTTTCGAACGATTTAATCTGCTAGATCTGGTGCAATTGTTTTAGCCGCATCCATCAAAGTGCTGACAGCTTTTACTGATTTTTTCAGCAAGGCTTTTTCATCAGCTTGTAGTTTGATTTCAACGATTTTTTCAACACCGCCCGCACCAAGCACTGTTGGCACACCTACATACATATCTTTGATACCATATTCACCATCAACAGATGCAGCACAAGGAAGAACGCGGCGTTTGTCTTTCAAATAGCTTTCCGCCATCGCAATCGCAGAAGATGCTGGCGCATAATATGCAGAACCGTTTTTAAGCAAGCCAACAATTTCAGCACCGCCATCACGTGTGCGCTGAACAATATCGTCAACTTTCTTCTGTGTAGTCCACTTCATATCAATCAGATCAGGAACAGGAATACCAGCCACTGTTGAATAGCGCACCAATGGCACCATACTGTCACCATGACCACCAAGAACAAATGCCGTCACATCTTCAACTGACACACTAAATTCTTGGGAAAGGAAATAACGAAAACGTGCTGAATCCAAAACACCAGCCATGCCGACAACCATATTTTTAGGAAGGCCTGAGTATTTTTGCAGCGCCCACACCATCACATCCAATGGGTTGGTCACACAAATAACAAATGCATTTGGGGCATATTTGGCAATACCGGCACCAACCTGGCTCATTACTTTCAGGTTAATACCCAAAAGATCATCGCGACTCATGCCAGGCTTGCGCGGAATGCCCGCTGTTACAATAACAACGTCTGAATCTGCAATGCCTTCGTATTTGTTAGCCCCGGACAAATCACAGTTAAAACCTTCAACTGTTGAGCTTTGCGCCAAATCAAGCGCTTTACCTTGTGGAAAGCCTTCTACGATGTCAAAAATCACAATATCGCCAAGCTCTTTCAAGCCAGCCAAATGAGCCAATGTGCCGCCGATCATGCCGCCGCCGATGAGGGAAATCTTTTTACGTGCCATTACCTTAACCTGTTCTATTAGTTTTAAGTTGGCCAGCCCGCTTGCCAAAAATTGAGTAGTTCTGTTTATGCAGACTGACATCATAGTGCTTCAATTTGTCGCCGTAGTAAACCCTTTAGCGATTACGTTCAAGTCACCTTTTCGATTATTGCCAAGTTTTTTTTGGTTACGTGGTTTTCGCCTGCTAAACCGCCCAATATTCCGCTGACATCATTTCATTCAACCGCGATATCGTTCGTTCAAATTCGAATATATGAATACCATCAGTATAAAGGTTTTCCGGTAAACCATCTGCTGTCATTACCAGCTTGATACCACGATCATAAAGCACATCAATCAACGTGATAAATCGTTTGGTTTCATTAGATTGCTCCTTACCCAGCAAAGGCACATGCTCAATAAAAACCGTCTCGAAACTGCTGGCAATCGCAATATAATCACTGCCCCCAAGAGGTTGCTCACAAAGGTCGCTAAAATGAAACCGCGCCACACCGCGCGCCGCACGTGGCACCACCAGTTCACGCCCCTGCACATTTAACACCTCACGTTTTCCTTGCGCTGTTTCAGTCAATTGCTGCCATAGCCGTTGCAAAGCAATATCAGCTTCGCGACTAAGCGGGGCTAAATACACCTGCTCACCTGCCAGTTTCCCCAACCGATAATCCGTTGAGGTATCAAGCGACATCACCGTCATTGATTGTTTAAAGCGTTTGATAAACGGCAAAAAAGCATGTCGGTTCAAGCCATCTTTATAAAGGTCATCAGGCGGCCGATTGGAAGTTGAAACCACCACGACACCTTTTTTAAACAGCGCCTCAAACAAACGCCCCAAAATCATCGCATCGGTAATGTCGGTGACTTGAAATTCATCAAAGCACAGCAAAAAAGTTTTCCGGGCAATGGTTTCTGCGACCAATAAAATCGGATCAGCATCTTCCCAAACCTGTCCTGTTTTTTGCTTTTGGCGAATAGCAAAAATTTCAGCGTGCACACTTTGCATAAATGACAGAAAATGATCGCGGCGCTTGGCTTTGACGGGCACCACATCAAAAAACAAGTCCATCAACATGGTTTTGCCACGCCCAACCCCACCCCAAAGATACAATCCCTTTGGCGGTTCTGCCGGCTCATCATTGCCAAATAAACGAGACAATAAGCCAGGCTCATCCTCGCGCGCGCGATCAAAGGCAACAAGTTGATCGCAAAGCTGATCCAAATGGCCAACAATTTCCAACTGGCGCGCATCACTATTCAATACGCCAGTTTTCACCAGTCCATTAAACTTGTTAAGTAAAAGATGAGACACGCACATTCCCCGAAAACCACTGCGCTCACCACTTGCAAGCTTGTGAAGGTTTGTCAAGTGAGACAAAGGTTAGACAACACACCACCACACTTTCCAGCGTCATCCTCGGGCTTGACCCGTGGATCCAGAATATTTGCCACAAACTACAAACTCAACGCCCCACTCGTATTCTAAACGATAGCCTCTGGATCTTCGGGTCAAGCCCGAAGATGACGAAGTGAGTGAAGAATTCAAAAATATCTCGCAGATATTCGAAAAGAATAAGAGCTTTCTATCAATACTTTTCCAATCATTAAAATTAGAAATTTTGCTTTCAATAAATTTGAAGTTTTATTTGATAAATTTTGCCCATAGCCCAAATTTTTAAATTCAAGCATCGTTCCAATGCAACATTCTATTCCAGTCTAGCTGCAACAATTGTTATTGGCGTTTTAGGCGGGAATTTCTTATTCGATCATCAAGATCAAATCATCGCTAAATCAAAAACGTTCAGCGCTCAAACGATCAAGCACGCCACGTCGTGCAACATCAAAGGCAATATCAGCATTAATACGGGTGAGCGCATTTTCCATGTACCAGGGCAAGAATATTATTCACGCACCATCATCACCCCACGATATGGCGAACGATGGTTCTGTTCTGAACAAGAAGCCTATGCCGCAGGATGGCGAAAAGCGCGCACTCGATAAACTAAAATATCGGTGCGCACCTTAATTAGCCTGAATATCAGTCCCAGTCACGAATATCCACGAACTTACCAGCCAACGCCGCAGCAGCAGCCATGGCAGGAGAGACCAAGTGTGTGCGGCCTTTAAAGCCTTGGCGGCCTTCAAAGTTACGATTTGAAGTCGAAGCACAGCGCTCACCCGGGGCCAGTTTATCGGGGTTCATCGCAAGGCACATAGAACACCCAGGTTCGCGCCAATCAAAGCCTGCATCGGTAAAGATTTTATCCAAACCTTCAGCTTCGGCCTGCTCTTTAACCAAACCAGATCCCGGCACCACCATCGCATCAACGCCCTCGGCGACTTTGCGACCATTAATCATCGCAGCAGCGGCACGAAAATCTTCAATACGGCCATTGGTGCAAGAACCAATAAACACCCGATCAATTTTGACATCAGACATGTTTTCGCCAGCCGTTAGACCCATATAGTCAAGCTTGCGTTCCACCGCCGCGCGGCGGGTTTCATCTTCAATATCGGCAGGGTTTGGCACTTTACCCGTAATGGCCACAACATCTTCAGGGCTGGTACCCCAAGTGACGATTGGCGTTAGCGCACCTGCATCAACGGTAATCTCTTTATCAAAGTGTGCACCCTCATCGGTTTTAAGCGTTTTCCAATAAGCAACCGCTTTTTCCCAGTCATCGCCTTTAGGCGCTTTATTACGGCCTTTAAAATATTCAAAGGTTTTCTCATCTGGCGCTATCATGCCCGCACGCGCGCCAGCCTCAATGGTCATATTACAAACCGTCATACGGCCTTCCATTGAAAGGGCTTCAATCGCTTCACCAGCAAACTCAATCACATAACCCGTGCCGCCCGCTGTACCAATTTCGCCAATGATCGCCAAAATAATATCTTTCGCTGTCACACCATCTTTAAGCGAACCGGTAACTGTCACCCGCATGTTTTTTGCTTTTGATTGAATAAGGGTTTGCGTGGCCAGAACATGCTCAACTTCAGATGTACCAATACCGTGCGCCAACGCACCAAACGCCCCGTGGGTTGAGGTGTGGCTATCACCACACACAATCGTTGTGCCCGGCAATGTAAAGCCTTGCTCGGGGCCAATAATGTG